>DATGEF010000823.1:0-2658 GCA_035310405.1 Chloroflexia bacterium
GTCAGCGCCTGCACCGGCTCGACGCGGAACTGCACCGCGCGCCCCGCGCGTCGGGCTTTGCCGCGGGCTACGGCGATCATCTCCGGGGCCGCGTCGATGCCGACGGCGGTGCCCGCGGGGCCGACCCGCCGGGCGGCGGCCAACGTCAGGTCGCCGGTGCCGCAGCCCACGTCCAACACTCGTTCGCCGGGCTGGATCGCGGCCAGGTCGAGCGGCAGCGCCCGTAGTGTCCGGGTCTGCCCCAGGGCCATCAGCCAAACGAGCGGATCGTAGAACCGCGCCCAGCGGATCAGCCGGCCTTCCGTCGGCGGGGCCCCTGCCGCGGCATGGCGATGTGTATGTAGCGTGTCCATAACTGTCCTCCTCTATTGTGATTAAGCGAACGATATGTTCACTATTGCATAGATTGTTCTCTATTGGTATAATAGCACGGCCGGCCGGGGAGGTCAATCCTCAATCGGGCGTGCTTGTCCCGTAGCGGACAGATCGGGCGGATTGTCTGGAAACATGAAGGGGAGGGTGGGGGATGCCAGGACCGGACAGGCGGGAGGCCAGGCGCGACGATCGGCGGTCACAGCGCACGCGGCAGCTGCTGGGCGCGGCCCTCGTCGCTTTGATGCTGGAGCAGCGGTACGACACGATCACGGTGCAGGAGATCATCGACCGGGCGAACGTCGGCCGCTCCACCTTTTACGCCCACTATCTGGATAAGGAGGACCTGCTGCAGAGCGAGATCGCCGCGTTGGTGACGCGCCTGGGCGATCATGTGGACCCGGGGGCGGAGGGCAAGTGGATCATCCCCAGCCTGGAGTTGTTACGCCACGTGCGCGAGCACTATGCCCTCTACCGCGCCCTGGTGCGCGGCCGGGCGATCGAGCCGGTGCTCAAGACGATGCAGGCCCAGCTGAGCCGGCAGATCGAGGTCCACCTGGCCGGCCGCCTGCCGCCCGGGCCGGCCCCCACAGTGCCGCTGCCGGTGGTCGCGCAGTACATAACCGGGGTGCTGCTGGCGCTCTTCCAATGGTGGCTCGACCGCGAGATGCCGGAGTCGCCCGAGCAACTCGACGACTACTTCCTCCAACTGGTCCGGCCCAGCGTGCGCGCGACCACCGGCGTCGAGATCTAGCCCCGCGCGCGCCCGACTCGCTTCAGCGGAGCCGTGATCCGAGCTGCGTCGTCAGGTAAGTGTACAACAAGTCCTGGAGCGGGGCCGCGCACTCGTCGAGGCCATGGCCGGCCCCTGGATAGATCACCAGCGTGCGGGGGTCCTGGGCGCCGGCGTAGAGCTGCCGCGAGCAGTCGGCCGGCAGCACCCGGTCGGCCTCGCCATGGACCAGCAGGAGGCTGCGCGGGCTGACGCTGCCCACCAGGTCGGCGCCATAGGTCTGGGACGAGAGGGTCACCACCGCTTTGACGATCGCGCTCATCGCGCCGGCGTCGATCACGACGGCCCCCCCGAAGGAGTGGCCAACCAGGGCCGCCCGGCGGGCGCCGCCCACGTCTTCCAGCCAGGCGAGAGCCACCAGCACATCGGCAATACAGTCGAGCAGGACATTCGGGGAGCGATAGTCCAGGCGCACCGAGCTGATGCCCTGGCCGGCCAGCCGCTCAGCGAGCACGCGGTAGATCCCGCCCGCCGGCCCCTCGGTCCCCCCGCCGGCCCCGCCCACCCAGAGGACGACCGCCTCTCCGGGTGTGCCCTCCGGCCCGGCGGCGTGAAAGAACCCTTGGATGTCACCGCGATCCGTCTGCAGGGTCAGCCGCTCCACCCCCGGTCTGGCCGGGGTGCGCACTGCCCCGAGCAAGCTGATGGTGGAATCGCGCCGCCGCGCTTTGCCGTTGTTAGGCATGGTTAATCTGTTGCCCCGTCACCGCACCCAGCCGGCCTTCTGCAACGCGGCATAGGTCACATCGGCGATTTGCTGGTAACCCGCGGCGCTGGGATGGAAGCCATCGGGTGAGATCCAGTCGATATGCGCGCGGGCCTGCTCCGAGGGCACAAACAGGTCCGCGATCAGGACCCGGTCGCCATAGGGCGCCGCGGTCGCCGCAATCACCCGGTTCCAATTCGCCCCAATGGCCCGGATCTGACTGCGGCTGGCCGGCGACGCACTCGCCTGCAACAGGCCGGAGAGGTCGGGTGCATTCAAGAGCACGATCCGTGCGTCGGTTTGCGTGGTCAGCGCGTCCAGCATCCCTTTCAGCGCCTTCTGGTACACAGGGAGCGGCACCCCGCGCAAGGCATCGTTGACCACCAGCCAGATCGATACCAGGCTCGGCCGGAACGCGATCGCGGCCGGAAGCTCGATCTGCGACGCCTCGTAGAGCGTGATGCCGCTGCGGGCGAACCGGTTATACACTGTGTCGGGCGGTAGGTGCGCCCACAGGCGGGCGGTCCAGTTCTGGTGCTGGGGGTCGGCCGTGCCGATGCCGACGGTATCGGAGGCCCCGATCGCCGCATAGCGGATCGGCTGGGGCAGGGCCGGCCCCGCGGCGGGTGGGGCCTTCAGCTGGGGCGCCGCCGCGGTCGCCAGCGGGGGGCTGGGGCTACTCAGCGGCACCGGGGACGCCACGATGGGCGGCCGCTGGCCGGCCGTCGCCAGCACCTGGGGCACCCCCGGCGGGGCACTCGTCGTCAAATAGGACATGCCCAGCAAG
>DATGEF010000824.1:0-9489 GCA_035310405.1 Chloroflexia bacterium
CTGGTGGGGGCATTCGTGCCCGTGGCCCTCAAGTACGCGGCGGCGCACACCGGGGGCGAGGCCGCCGCCCTCAAAATCGCGCGCTTGCTGCACGCGGTCGGCGGCGCACCGGCCCCCGTCCTGGTGCTGGCCGACGACAACGGGACCGACCCTGTCCGCACCGCACACGCGGGCCGGGTCACGGCGGCGATGGGCCTGAGCGCCGCCGAGTGGCAGACCTTCGCCCACGGCGCCACACGCATCGCCCGCGCGGTGCGTGACGCGACGGGGCTGCGGACGGTCTTCCACCACCACTGCGCGGGCTACGTCGAGACCCCCGACGAGATCGCCTGCCTGCTCGATCGCACCGATCCCGATCTGCTGGGCCTGGTCTTCGACACCGGGCACTACCTGTACGGCACGGGCGGCGACGACGGGTCGGCGGTGCTCGCGGGGTTAGATCGCTT
Organism: Chloroflexia bacterium; assembly: GCA_035310405.1. Classification (GTDB taxonomy): domain Bacteria; phylum Chloroflexota; class Chloroflexia; order QHBQ01; family JAICKM01; genus JAICKM01. The sequence continues at coordinate 447 of DATGEF010000824.1, forward strand.
CGGCGATCGCATCGGGCACATGCATTTCAAGGACTGCCACCCGGCCGTGGCCGCCCGGGCCCACGCCGCCGGGTGGGACTACTTTGCGGCGGTGCGGCATGGCGTGTTCTGCGAACTGGGCCAAGGCCACGTGCCGTTCGGGGCCGTGGCTGCCTGGCTGCGCGCCCGCGCGTACGGCGGCTGGATCGTCGTCGAGCAGGACGTGTTGCCCGGCCTGGGCACGCCCAAAGAGAGCGCCCAGCGCAACCGGGAGTATTTGCACACTATCGGGCTTTAGCCGGAAGGACCGCCAGATGCCAGCGGCGAGACTGAATATCGGGCTGATCGGGGCGGGGCGCATTGGCCGCGTCCATGTGGAGAATCTGGTGGCGCGCATCCCGGCGGCCCACCTGCTCATGGTCGCCGACGTGAACGAAGTCGCCGCGCAGGAGTGCGCCGCGCAGTACGGCATCCCCCAGGCGGCGGGGAACTACCGGGCCATCCTGCAGAACGAGGCGATCGCGGCGGTGGTGATCTGCTCCTCCACCGACACGCACGCCCGCATCATCGAGGAAGCAGCCGACGCGGGCCGCCACATCTTCTGTGAGAAGCCCATCGCCCACGACCTGACCGCGATCGACCGCGCCCTGGCCGCCGTGGAGCACGCGGGCGTCAAATTGCAGATCGGCTTCAACCGCCGCTTTGACGCCAACTATCGCCGCGTGCGCCAGGCGATCGCCGGGGGCGAGATCGGCGATCTGCGCCTGCTCCACATCACCAGCCGCGACCCGGCGCCCCCGCCCCTCGACTACATCCGGCGCTCCGGGGGCCTGTTTATGGACATGACCATCCACGACTTCGATATGGTGCGCTTCCTGACCGGCAGCGAGGCGGAAGAGGTGGTCACGATGGCCGCCGTGACCGTGGACCCGGCCATCGGCGCGGCGGGCGACGTGGACACCGCCGTGATCCTGCTGCGCTTCGCCAACGGCGTGATCGGCACCATCGAAACTGCCGCCAGGCGGCCTATGGCTACGACCAGCGCCTGGAAGCGTTAGGCAGCGTGGGCGCGATCAGCATCGCCAACAACTACCCCAACGCGGCGGTAATCAGCGACGCGCACAGTGTGCGCCGCGACCTGCCCCTGCACTTCTTCATGGACCGTTACACCGACAGCTTCCTGCACGAGATGCAGGCGTTCGTCAACGCCGTGCTCCAGGACCAGCCCGTGCCCGTGACCGGGCAGGATGGGCGCGCGCCGGTGGTCATGGCCCTGGCCGCGCAGCGCTCCCATCAGGAGGGCCGCCCGGTGCGCCTCAGCGAGTACCCGACGCCCCCGCGTTGACACCACCGCGAAATTGGTGCATACTTCATGTGTACCACTGTAGTATAATAGCGCATAGGCGTTGGCACAGTCGCCGACTTGCGGCAGGGCGCCCTCGTCGGCAGAGGCAGGCAGCGGAGGACTTCAGTATTGAGCAAGCTGCCATTTCGCGGGTGGTCACAATCGTTGCTGGTCCGGGCCGCCGGCGTCCTCTTGCTGGCCGTGCTGCCCGTGTACGGGCTGCTGGCCGGCTATAACTACCAGCGCAGTGTCGGATTGCTCCAGGAGCAGGTGCGCAGCCAACAGGGCACCTGGGTCTCCACCCAGCGCATTGCCATCCTCACGGCCCTGAGCCAGGAACTCGACCGGCTGCTGGCCCTGGCGAATGACTCCACCCTGATCCAGGAGACCTGGGCCGCCCAGAACCCGCCCGACCCCGCCGGCCAGGCGGCCCGCTGGGAGGCGACCACCAATGCCAATTCTCCCGACCGCACCAGCTATCTAGTGACCCCTCCCAGCGTCCTGTTGCGCACCTACCGGGCGCGGTTTGACTATCGCAGCGTGGTCGTGCTGGCCGACTACGAGGCCCATATGATCGGCGTGACCAACGCCGCCTGGCCGCACTGGGACCTGAGCCGCAACGATTGGTGGCGGGCGGCGCGCCAGGGGGTGCGCACGGGGATCTGGATCGGCACCCCGCAGACGCTGGCCGGCATTCCGGGCCGCGTCTTGCTCGTCGGCGTGCCGGTGATGCGCCCCGCCACGCTGGCGGCCGCGACGCCTGATCCCGCCGGGATCTTGCTGGTCGGCATCAATTTCGACGATCTGGTGGGGCCGCTGCTGAACTACGTGCTGCCGGTGGACGGCGCGTCGACGGCCTGGCTGGTCAGCGACGACGGCACGGTGCTGGCGCGCTCCGCGCAACAGCCGGGGGCCGGGCAACAACTGCCCGCTAGCTGGAAGGAAGCCTACCGGCGGCCCGATGTCCAGGTCGAGGAGGTGCCCATTGACCCGACGGGTCAGCCCAACCCCAGTTTGCTGACCGGCGTGAGCCTCACTCTGGCCGGCGGCTCCAGCCAGCTCGATCCCACCGTCCTCGACGGGCTGAACCGCATGGGCTGGAGCCTGGTCCTCACGGTGCCTCAGGCCACGGCCTACCGTACCCTGAGCGAGCAATTGGCGCTGCTCGGCCTGGCGACGGTGGCCCTGGCCGCCGAATTGGTTGTCGTCGTCGTCCTGGTCCTGGGCATCCTCGTCATCCGGCCCCTGTATCGCCTGGCCGGGGCGATGGACCGCGTGGCCGCCGGCGATTTTGCGGCGCGCGTCCCGATCGCCAACAAGACGGAGATCGGGCGCCTGGCCGTGCGTTTCAACAATATGATCCGGGCGGTGGTGGACCTGGTCGCCGAGCGCGCGGCGCGCCAGCAGCGGCAGGATCAAGTCAGCAGCCAGTTGCAGGTGGCGGCGCGCACCCTGAACGCCACCGCGCACCAGCAGACGGCGATCGCCCAGCAGCAGGCCCGCGCGATGGCCGATCTCTCGACCAACCTCACCGAACTGGGCCAGGCGGCGGCCTTTATCGCCGGCTATGCCGACCAGGTGGCGAACGCCGCCAATACGCTCTTACACCAGCAGCAATCGGGGATGATCGCCGTGGGCGGGGCGCGCGATGCGTTGAGCGCGCTGCATACCGAAGCAGGGGCGATGGCCCGCGCCGTCGACACCCTGGCACGCGATTCCGCCGACATCAGCCAGATCATGCACGGCATGTCGGGGATCGCTGACGAGACGCACCTGCTGGCCCTCAACGCGGCGATTGAGGCCGCCGGCGCCGGCGAACATGGCCGGCGCTTCGCGGTGGTCGCGCGCGAGGTGCAGGACCTGGCCGAGCAGGCCCGCTCCGCCACCGAGGCCGTTCGCACCATGCTCGAACGCATCCGCAGTGGGATCGACGAGGCGGTGAGCCGCACGGAGCGCGAACTGGCGGCCGTGTCGCTGGGGGTGCAGACGGGTGAGTCGATCAGCGTGCTGATGGATACGCTGCTGACCGCCGCCGAGCAGTTAACCGGCACGGCCGAGCAGATCCGCGCCGGCACGCACCAGCAACGCACCGGCAGCCAGCAAGCGGCGGGCACGCTCCAGGACCTCGTCGCGGCCAGCCACCAACTCGCCCAATATAGCGGCGCGGTGTCTAATGCCGCCGACCAGCTCGAAGCGCTGGCTCTGCAGCTGGGCACCGCCCCGGACAGCGCCCCGCTCGCCGACCCCCCAACCGAAGGACGCGCGGCGAGGGACGGGGGACAGTCGCAGGACGGGGGACACGGGACGCGGGGCGCGGAGTTAGCGATCAATCCTCAGCCAAGCGCACTAAAAAGTCGGGGGTAGCGTGCCGGGACCCGAGCGATCCAACGTCCCGCCAGGCGCGGCGGGCGGGCGGCGCGCGACGACGACCCGGCAGCCGGGCTGCTGCCGGATGGTGATCAGCGCCTCGGGCACGATCTGCTGGCCCGGCACCAGGCGGAAGGTGACCCGCTGGGCCAGGGTGGCCAGGACCAGATGGGCTTCCATGAGGGCAAAATGGTTGCCGATACAGATGCGGGGTCCGGCGCCGAACGGCATATAGGCGTGGCGGGGCAGTCGCTTTTCGTTCTCCGGCGTAAAGCGCTCCGGGTCGAAGCGCTCCGGGTCCGGGAAGACGGCCGCTCGGCGGTGGAGGGTGTAAATCGGGATCGTCACGACATCTTTCTTGCGCAAGGAGATGCCGGCGACCTCGACCGCGTGCAGCGCGACGCGATTGATGATCCACGCGGGCGGATAGAGGCGTATGGTCTCTTTCAGCACCTGCAGGGTGTAGGGCAGACGGGCGAGATCGGCGTAGGCCGGCAGGCGACCGCCCAGCACGCCGTCGACTTCGGCCTGCACCCGGGCGTAGATCTCCGGGTGGGAGGCCAGCAGGTAAAAACACCAGGAGAGGGCGTTGGCGGTCGTCTCGTGCCCGGCCAGGAAGAGGGTCACGGCTTCGTCCCGCAGTTGGGCATCGCTCATGCGCGTGCCGTCGTCCGCCTGGGCGCGGAGCAAGATCGACAGAAAGTCGTCCCGTTCCACCGGGCTCGCCCGGCGCTCGTCGATCATCGCCTGCACCCGTTGCTGGATCAAGGCCAGTGCCCGGCGGGTGCGGTGGTTGCGTGACGTGGGCCAACTGAGCGGGATGGGGAAGAAGTGCATCGCCGCGTAGGCCACCCGCTCGACGCCGATCGTGATCGCGGCGCCGAGCGTATCGGCCTCGCCGAAGACCTCCGAGTCGAAAAGCACTTTACCGACGATGCGCATCGTCAGGCCGGTGATCTCGTGGGCGAGGTCGATCGTGGCGCCGTCGGCCCAGCCCTGCTGGGCCTCGTCGGCGTAGCTCGCCATGGTCGCGGCGTAGCCGGCGATATGCCGGGGCTGGAAGGGCGGGGCCATGAGCTTGCGTTGCCGGCGCCAGAACATGCCTTCGCTGTTCACCAGCCCGTTGCCGATCATGGGCCGCAGGGCGTTGTGGAAGGCGAAGCCTTTGTCGAAGGCGTCAGCATGCTCGACGAGCACGCTATGCGCCAGCTCCGGTGCATTGCAGAAGTAGACCAGGAAGGGGCCATAGTGGAAGCGGCCCAGGTCGCCGCATTCGCGGGCGAGGCGCGTGAGCACACCCAGGGGATCGCTCTGAAACGCGTGCATGATGCCGACCAACGGCGGCTCCTGGATACCGGGGATCGCCTGGGCGGCAAGCTGGGTGGTCATGAGAGGCTCCTTAGACGAATGCGGAGTGCGGAGTGCGGAGTGTGGAATAGGCAGTAGGCTATACCTTGTGAAAATTTCTGCAATATACTTATTGTGAAATTATATACAATCTTTTGTGGTCAGTCAATCGGTCGAAAGATGTAGTTTTGGCCGGGCCGCGCTGTCAGATCACTGTTTCTGGAAGTTGATGAGGAGCTAGCACGCATGAGCAACCCGCCTGTCCTGGCGCACCTGGTAAGCAGTCCGCAGGAATACGCGCTCCTGGGGCTGAAGAAGGGGCAGATCGCGCCGTGGGAAGACGGCATGCGCACCGACGGTGGCAAAGGCACCTACGAATGGTGGGCGTGATCCTGGCCGACGACGGCAGCAGCGCGCGCTTCGCCGCGAGCGACATCCAACCCGACGAGGAGACGGGCAAGCCGGTGGCCCGGCACCTTGTCTACGACTACCGGGGCGCCGCGGGCCATTACGTGTTAACGTTCCAGCACCGGCGCACGATCCTGCGCCTCAAACTCTTCGAGACGATCAAAGGCTTCATGGCGCTGTTGGCCCGGCTGGCCGGCTTCGACGGCGCCTTCCTGCGCTTCACCGGCGATCTGGCGATTGACCGTTACGACGGCGAGCAGGTGGCCGAGTCCTACCACGACGACGCCATCTGGGAACTTGCGTATTTCGGCAAAGTTCCCAAGAGCTGAAATCCTTCGCCACGGAGACTTAGTCCTAATCATAGCGCACGATCAGGTCGGCGAGGGGCAGGCGGGCGCGGCGGCGGGGGGTCGCGGTGGCGTAGCCCAGGGTGAGGATGGCCTGGGGGTCGAGGCCGGAGTCCAGGTCCAGCGCGGCGCGGACGATGCCGGGGCAGAAGAGCGGGGCGCACATCCAACCGCCATCCAGGCCGAGGCTGTAGGCGGCGAGCAGCATGTTCTGGGCGGCGGCGCCGAGGCTCTGGATGGCCATGATTCGCTCGGCGGCCTGGCGCTCGGGGTCCGGGTACTGGTCGAGATCGGCCTCGTAGAGGCAAGGGATGATCAGCACCGGCGCGTGGAGCAGCCGCAGATAGGACTTGTGCAGGCGGATGTCGACGATCTCACTGGCCTGGTGGTCCATCTCCAGGTTGTGGCGCCACTCGTCGCCCATGGCCGCGGCCAGCTCTTGCTTGGCCGCGGGCGTGGTGAGCACCACGAAGCGCCAGGGCAACCGCCCGTGTGGGGACGGCGCCCAGCGGCCGGCCTCCAGCACCTGCTCGACGAGTGTGCGCGGCACCGGCGTCTCGGCATAGACGCGGACGGAGCGCCGCCCGCGCACGAGGGCCGGGAAGTCGAGCGCGGCCCGCAGTGCGGCCGGATCGGCGGCGGCCGGGGCCACCGCGCCGGCCGCCGCCGATCCGGTCCACCCGGTCACCCGGGTGGACCGGAGGGCGATGACCGGCGCGGCCTCCAGGGCCATGGGGCGGTATTGCGGGTATTTCGCGCGCAAGAGGCCCAGAGCCGCCGTGTGTTCCGAGGTGCCGGGCTCCAGCAGGCCGGCGGCGGCGTGGATCAGGCAATAGACCAGCCGGTGCCAGTCTTCGTGGTAGCGATCGCAGAGCAGCGCGGCGCGGGGGTTGGCCAGGATGTTGCGCACCCGCTTCAGGCGGCGCACGTCGACCTGCTTGGGTTTCTCGTCCAGGGCGATGTAGAAGACTCCAGCCGGCGCATCGAAGGCGAAGCAGACCGGCACCACGTGCGGCGTGCCGTCGACCCCGCTCGTCGCCAGGCGGGCCACGCGCTGGGCGGCCAGGAAGGCGACCTGGCTCTCGGAGAAGAGCGGGCTCGCCAGGGGATCATAACCGCGCTCGGCGACGTGGTGGCGCTCCGGCCGATTCTGGCCTGGGGGCTCGCTCACGACTTTACCTGGCGGCCGGGGGCGGCGCCAGGCGCCGAAGCAGCTCGATCTGCCCGACATGGGTGGCCTCGTGCTCGATCACGTGCCAGATGATCCAGTCGACGGTATAGAGCTCGCTACGCTTTTCGACCCCCGGGGGCGGCTCCGCCTCCCCGACCAGCCGCGCCAGGTCGGCGTCGGCGAAGTCGCGCAAGATCTGCAGGGTTTGTTCGCGCGTGGCATCCAGCTGCTGCAGATAGTGCTCCACAGGCCGGCCGCTCACCTGCGGCACGCCCCGGCGAATCGGCATCGCCTCGGGCCATTGGCCGGGGTAGGCGGCGGCGGCCGCGCCCAAGAGATCTTCGTGCATCCAGGACCACTCGACCGCGTCGAGATGCAGCAAGAGCGTGCCGATCGACTCGGTTTGCGCGTCAGGGTGCCAATCGAGTTGCGCGACGGTCAGGCCGGCGACCTCGTGTTTGAGATCGGCACGCACCTCGGTCAGCTGTGCCACGTAGCGCCCGATTTGGGGCGGGAAGCCGGCGACGGGATCACAGGTGGTGATGCGGGGATGGGCGGCGGTGGGTTGGTCCGGCATGGGCTTGCTCCTCAGGAGATGGGGGTCAAAGTTAACACACAAGGAGTATACCATACCATAGCAGCATGCCGCATACCTATTGCGGCCTCCAGCGACCCCTTGGGTGATGAGGAGTGAGCACCCCCAGGGGCGAACGCGGGTGGAGCCCCGTTCGCCCCTGGGGGTGCTCACTCCTCGCTCAGCGATTACCCAGCGGGTGGCTGGCACTTGCACTATATACCGCCTGGCGCCGGGTAGGGTCCCAGGCTGAGCGTCTGTGGGAGAGGGCTCTGCCCTCGAAGCTCTCGCCGCGCGGGTGAGCCGGCCCCATGGCGCGCGGCTGGAAGCGCTAACCCCGGGCCCAGCCGACGGGCAGATTCATCGAGGGCAGAGCCCTCTCCCACAGGTCGGGATGGCGCGCGCCGCGGCGAAGAGACCCGTGGCCTGCCCGCGGGCCCGGGCTCATCAGTCGCCCGGGGCCCGCGCCCAGGCGATGCGCTCGTCCACGGCGCGGTGCAGGCGGTGGCTGAGGGCGCGGAAGCCGCTGCGCTGCCAGAAGCGGGCGCCGAGCAGGTTGGCGGCGGCGTAGTGGAGTGTGCAATGCGTGTAGCCGGCCTCGTGCGCCCAGGCCAGGGCCCGGGCCAGCAGGGCGGTGCCGACGCCGCTGCCCCGCAGGCGGGGGTGCGTGTAGCCCAAATTGAGGTAAATGCTGGATTCGGGCAGGCTGACGTCGATGCCGCCCCCGGTTCGCTGCTCCAGCCACTGGAGTCCGACCGGCGCGCCGTCCAGGTAGGCGACCCAGCAGGCGTTGGCCGGATTGGCGATCGCCTGCTCGTTATGCGCGCGGGTGTCGCCCTCTAATTCCGGCAAGAAGGGCCAGTACACCGGGGCGGCGGTGTGGTGGCGGAAGAGGCCCTCCGTGAGGGCATAGAGCGTCTCCAGGTCGGCGGGCGTGGCCAGGCGGATCGTCAACCCGGGCGCCGGCGCGGGCGCGGCAAGCGGGCGCGTGTCACGCACGGCGTAGGTGAGGTCGCGGCCAAAGCCCAGGGAGGCCCAGGCTTCGGCCGCCCCAGGATCGGTGGCCGGGATGGTGACGTAGTGGTTAAAGTAGCCGGCGGCGACCCACTGCGCCGACAGCGCGGCGTACAGCGCGCGGTAGATCTCGGCCGCATCTGCCGGGTCGGCGGCGTGGCAGGGGTAACGGACGACCGCCGCGCGGGGGCGCATGAGCCAGGCCTGGGCGGTGGTCGGGGCGGGGGTGCGGTAGACCGCCAGCAGGTAGCCGACCAGGCGCCCGGCCTGCAGGGCGACGACTCCGCTACCCGGCTCAGCGCGGATCGCCGTGAGCACCTCCCGCGTGGCGGCCGGGTCCGCAAAGGCCGCGGGCAGCATGGGGTCGCGGGCCCGGTCGGCGCGATGGCGATCGGCGAGGAGCTGGGCGGCCTCGTCCAGATGCGAGTCGGCGAAGGGCAGTAGTTGTAGGGGCATCGGAACCTCTTGGATTTTGGATTTTGGATTTTGGA
>DATGEF010000825.1:0-2102 GCA_035310405.1 Chloroflexia bacterium
CCCCTGCCCGGCGCGCGCAGCGGGACGCTGGCGATGAAAGTCGCCGTGGTGGCCGGGCCGGTGCGCCGCTTCCTGGCCGGCCGGCCGGCCTACGGGATACGTGAAGTACTGGCCGGGGCCACGCTCGACCGCCTGGCCGCCACCGAGCAACAGGCCGGCGCCGGTGAAGTGGTGCTGGACGCGGAAACCGCGCAGACCCTGGCCGGCCAGATCGCCGTCACGGAATGGCGCGCCGGTCACTACGCAGTGCTCGGGGCGGTGACGGAGCCCGCCGCGCCGCAGCCCTGGCCGGCGCTCCCGGCCGGCGTACCGACCGCCGAGCAAGCCCGCGCCTGGCTCCTCCCCCCGATCTATGAGCGCCTGCGCACCGCGCCCGGCGAATTCCTGGCCGATCTCCGCCCGGCCGTGGCCCTGTTTCTGCGCTTCGGCACCCTCGACTACGACGGCGACCCGGCCAGCGGGCGCACGCTCGACGCCTTTATCTGCCACGTACAGGAGATCCTGGCCCGCTATGAGGGGTTCCTGCTCCAACTGACCATCGGCGAGAAGGGCAGCTATTTCTACGCCGTCTTCGGCGCGCCCCTGGCCCACGCCGACGACCCGCTGCGCGCCGTGGCCGCCGCCCGCGAACTCCAGGCGCCCTTCCCCGGCCTCGGGCCCGTGCAGATCGGCATCAGCAGCGGCCGGATGTGCGCCGGGCCCTATGGGAGCGCCGCCCAGCGGACCTATGGCGTGCTGGGCGACGAGGTGAACGTGGCCGCCCGCTTGATGGCGCAGGCCCCGCCGGGGGGCATCCTGGTCAGTGGGCACGTAGCGGACGCCGTCGACGGGCGCTTCCGCCTGACGGCGCAGGGCACGATCCCGGTCCGGGGGCGCCAGCGCCCCGTGCCGGTGGCACTGGTGACGGACCTGGCCCCGCCCGCGGCAGCAGAGAGCCGGGTGGGGGGCGCGGGCGCCCCGACGGCGCTGGTCGGCCGGGCCCGTGAATACACCTGGCTGGCCGCCCAGGTGGCCGCGGTGGCAGCCGGCGCCCCGGGCCGCTTGGTGATCGTGGCCGGCGACGCGGGCGTCGGCAAGTCGCGCCTACTCGCCGAAGTGCGCCGGGAGGCGGCGCGGCAGGGGCTCCAGGTGCTCAACGGCGCCGGCGACGCAATCGAGCATACCGTGCCGTATCACGCCTGGCGCGGGATCTTCAGCGCGATCCTCGGGCTGGACCAGATCCCCGCCCCGGCGGGCCGGCGGGCGGTCATCCAGGCCCAGGGGGCGGCCGACCCGTGGCTGGCCCGTAACCTGCCCCTGCTGAACCCCGTGCTGGGCCTGGATCTGCCGGAAACCCCGTTCACGGCGGCGCTGGACGGCGAGGCCCGGGGGCAACATACGCGCGCCCTGCTGCTGCACCTGCTGGCCACGGCCACCCAGCGGGCACCGGCCCTGCTCATCCTGGAAGATGCCCACTGGTTCGACTCGGCATCCTGGGCCCTGGCCCTGGCCGCCGGCACCGCCGGGCCGGGCGGCCGCCCACCGTTCTTCCTGTTACTGGCCACCCGCCCGCTCGACCCGCCCCCGGCCGAGTATCGCCAGTTGTTGGCTATGCCCCAGGCGCAGATCTTCCCGCTCCAGCCCCTCGATCGGCACGAAATCGGGGAACTGGTGTGTGCCCGGCTGGGGGTGCGCGCCCTCCCGGCCCCGGTGGCGGCGCTGATCGCCCAAAAAGCCGAGGGTAATCCTTTTTTCAGCGAGGAGTTGGCCTATGCCCTGCGCGACACCGGCCTGATCCAGATCGTGGCCGGCGAATGCCGGATCGCGCCGGGCGCGGGGGATCTGGCCACCCTCGACTTCCCGGACACCATCGGCGGCGTGATCACCAGCCGGATCGACCGGCTCCTGCCCGCGCAACAACTGACCCTCAAAGTGGCCAGCGTGATCGGCCGGGTCTTCGCCCTGCGGACGCTGGATGGGATCGATCCCCGCCCGCGGGACATCCCGCAGCTGGCGGGCGACCTGGCCGCGCTGACCCAGTTGGATCTCACCCAGCTGGATTCCACAGACTCCGACCCGGCCTACCTGTTCAAACATATCATCACCCAGGAAGTGGCCTACAG
>DATGEF010000826.1:0-5823 GCA_035310405.1 Chloroflexia bacterium
CACGATGTAGCGGTTGTCGCCGCTGAAGGCCCGGATGAAGCCGGGAATATCCTCACGCCCGCGCATCGAAAGCGCCGCCAGCTGCAGCCCCGCGATCCAGCCCTCGGTGCGCGTCTCCAGCGCGCTAACGTCCGCCGCCGCGAGCCCCAGGCCCATGACCTGGTTGAGGAAGGTGGCCGCTTCGGCGGGCGTGAAGCGCAGGTCGGTGGCGCGCAGCTCGGTCAACTGGCTCCGCACGCGCAGCCGGGCCAGGGGTAGCTGGGGATCCTCGCGAGTGGTGATGACCAGGTGCAACTGGGCCGGCAGGTGTTCCAGCAAGAAGGTCAGGGCCTCGTCCACCGCCGTGTCGTCAATAACGTGGTAGTCGTCGAGGACGAGGACGAACTGCTGCGGAGTGGTGCTGATATCATTGAGCAGGGCGGTCAGCACCGTCTCGCTCGGTGGAGGCTGCGGCGATTGGAGCACACTCAACAGGCCCGCGCCAATCGCCGGAGCAATGCTTTGCAAAGCAGCGACGAGGTAGGTTAGGAAGCGCGTCGGGTCGCTGTCTCCCTCGTCGAGCGAGAGCCAGGCTACGGGCCGGTTGCAGCCGGCGACCCAGGTGCTGACTAGCGTGGTTTTGCCAAAGCCGGCCGGGGCGGAGAGGAGGGTTAGCCTGCGCCGCAGTCCCTCGTCGAGCCGCTCGATCAGGCGGGGGCGGGGCACAACCGCAGGTGCGGGCGGGGGAACATACAATTTCGTGGCCAGAATCAGAGTGGGCATAGCTCCATTATAACATTCCCCCGAGTATCGCGCGGGCAAAGAGCGCAGCCGTAGACAGGTCGACGACCAGCAGCAGGGTTTCGCGCCCGCCGGCGAGCAGCCGGGCGCGAAACTCACAAAGCACAGAGCTGTCGAAGCCCGGATCGTGGAGCGGCAAGGCGAGGGCCTACTTCCAGGCGAGATGCCCGCGGGCCGCATCGGCGGCTTGCTCATCGGTCAGGCCCGCCATGAATTGGAACACCGTGACCAGGGCGCGGCGGGCGGGCCCTGGCCCCCTTCCAGAGCAAATAGGGGCGCCGCACCGGCGCCGCCCGCTGGCTAGCCGCTGGCGGGTTGCAAAAAGCTACCGAGCACCCCGCTTTTGCCGAGCTGTTGACGGCCCCGCCCGGCCTATGCTACACTACGGCGAGAGATCTGAAGGAGGCCGCCGACCGCGATGCGCTATGAGACCCATACCCATCTCCCCCCGGAGCAGGTCCTCGACGAAGCCGAGCGCTTCTTCGGCGACGCAGGGCTCAAGATGAAGCGGAGCGCCCGCCAGGGCCTCCAGGTCGCCTTTTTCGGCGACGGGCTGGTCTGGGTGACCGTCTGGCCGCCGAACCCCACGAAAAGCGGCTCCCGGGTCGATCTGGACAGCAGCGACCGCGACGCCGACATCCTGCGCTTCCGCGCCCACCTGCACACCCTGGCGCACCCGCCGCCTCTGGCCGCCGGGCCCGCCCCGGACCCCGGCCCCCGCTAAGTTCGCCCACCAGGAGGCCGCACCATGCCCGAGCTCAAGACGATCGGCATCGTCGGCGGCATGAGCCCCGAGTCGACGGTAACGTACTACCAGCACATCGTGCGCCGCCAGGAAGCCGTGGACCGGGACCACCGCTATCCCCGCATCGTGATCACCAGTGTGTCTTTTCAGCAATATATCGATTGGCAGCATGCCGGGGCCTGGGACCAGATTGCCGCCGGGCTGGAGCAGGAATGCCGGGCCCTGGCCGCGGCGGGCGCCGACTTTGCCCTGCTGGCGACCAATACGATGCACAAAGTCCTGCCCCAGATCCACAGCCCGCTGCCGATCTTCAGCATTCTCGACGCCGTGAGCACCGCCGCCCACCAGCAGGGCATCCGCCGGGTCGGGCTGACGGGCACCGGCTTCACGATGGGCGATGGGTTCTACCAGGCCGGCCTGGAGGCCCGGGGGCTCAGCGTGGTGCTGCCGAGCGCGCCCGAGCAAGCCCGCATCCACCGCATCATCTACGACGAGCTGATCACCGGCCAGGTCACGCCGGCGGCGGTCGCGGAGTTCCAGACCATCGCCGCCCGCCTGGGCGCCCAGGGCGCGGAGGCGGTGTTGCTGGCCTGCACCGAGCTGGAGCTGTTGACCCGCGCCACGCCCCTGTCCGTGCCCACCCTCGACGGCACGGCGATCCACGCCCAGGCCGCCTGGGAAATCGCGACCGGCCGACGCTCGCTGTAGGGCGCCCGGCGCCCCGCACCCGCCGGCGGGCGCGGGGCGCCGCGCCCCCGTCACCCGGTCGTGATTGGCCGGGCTTGTAGCAGGTAGAGGGTGGGCCCGGCGTAGGCCCATTCGATGTCCTGCCCCGGCCCGAACAGGGCCTCGCACTGGGCGCCCAGCCGCGCCAGGGCGCCGAGCGCGTCCGCGTCGAGACAGGCGGTATGCACCCGCGCGGCGTCGGCCACGGCGGCTTCGTCCGTGCCGCCCGCGGCCGACGGCACCACCATGAGGTCTTTCTCGCCGGGACGATAGGCGCGCAGCAGGCCGGCGGGCGACAGCTGGTAGTGGTCGGGGGTGACCAACCCGCTCACCACTGCCTCGCCGAGCCCCCAGCTGGCCTCGACCACCCAGTCCGCGCCGCCGGCCGGGTCGCGGGTGAAGAGGACCCCGGCCACGTCGGCCGGCACCAGTTGCTGGATCAGCACGGCCACCTGGGGCGGATCGGCGAGGCCCAGCCGCGCGCGGTAGGCTCGCGCCGCCGCGCTCCCGCCCGCCTGCCAGGCCGCGGTGATCGCCGCGTAGACGGCGTCCGGTCCCCGCACGTTCAGGTACGACACGTGCTGCCCGGCGAAGCTGGCGGCGGCCCCATCCTCGCCCAGCGCCGAGGAGCGGACGGCGAGGGGCAGGTGCGCGAAGGGCGCGAGGCCCGCGGCCACAGCCGCCCGCTCGGCCGCGGCCGCCTCGCCCGTGGCCAGCCGCGCGGTCAGGGCGGCGGGCAGGGCCAAGCCCGGGGGCACCGGCAGCCCCGCAGCGCGCGCGGCCGACAGGCGGGCGGCTTTGCCGCCGTACACGGCCGCGTCCAGCGGCGCGCCCAGGGGCGCCGGGGGCGCGCCGCTCATGGCTCGATCTCGACTGTGCCCTGCGTGCCGTCGACCACGACCCAGGCGCCATCCGGGATCGTGGTCGTCGCCGTCCGGGTGCCGACCACTGCCGGGATGCCGAACTCGCGGGCGACGAGCGCCGCGTGGCAGAGCGCCCCGCCCCGGTCCGTGATCACCGCGCCCAGCAGGGGCAGTAGGATGTTGTAGGCCGGCGACGTGGTGCGCGCGACCAGCACATCGCCGGCGCCGATCTTCGCGAAGTCGTCCGGGCTCAAGATGACGCGGGCGCGGCCGCGGTAGCGCCCCGCGCTCGCCGCCTGGCCGCCGAGCCCCGCCCGCTCCGGCGGCCCGTTGCTCCCCTTCTCGTCGCCCACGAGCGCCGAGTAGGTCTGCGTGGCGCGCATCAGCCGCTGCATCTCCGGCGGGAAGAGTTGGATCGGCGGCGGGCCGCCGGCCGCCGGTGGCCCCAGCGTGGCCGGCACCGGTTCCGCCGCAGCGGCCCGCCGGTCGGCGGCGCGGGCCTCCAGCTCAGCGGCAGAAGGCGCCACGCCGGGCCCGCCCAGCAGAGCAGCCACTTCATCCGGGGTGGCCTCCAACAGATGGTCCGGCGCACACACCGCGCCGCGCGCGGCCAGCCGCTGCCCGGCGGCGAGCAGGGCGCGCCGGACGAGTCCCATTGGCCAGAGCTCGGCCAGGCCGACATTGTCGTCGCGCAGGCCGAACACCAGGCGGGCCTCCGCCAGCAGGTCGTCATACGCGGGGCGGGCGGCGGCGGGCACCCGCTCGCGCAGGCGGGCCGCCGCCGCGTCCGCGGCCGGCCGGGGATCGCCCGGAGGCCGGTCCAGGCTCGCGACGATAGTGTGCAGGAGCACCTCGGGCATTTCCATGAGCGTGCGGTCGGCCAGCGTCAGCCCGGTGGCCAGGCGCCACCCGTGCTCAGCCAGATAGCCGTCCAGGGCGGCGGCGACGGCCGGGGCACTCGCCCGCAGCGCGCCCAGGCGCTCCCGGGCATCGCCCGCCACACCGCGTAGCACGGCCAGGGCGGCAGGCTCCGGCCGGATGGCGGCGGCGAGCTGTTCCAGGAGGGCCGCCGGCCCCGTGGAGGCCGTGGAGGTGCCACGCAAGGCGGCCAGCAACTCCGCCGGGCCGGCACCCGTCCAGTCCCGCGTGCGCGCCAGCCACTCGCCCACCGGGATGCCGATGCCGGGAATAGCGGCGAAATGCAGCGCCACCCCATCGCTGAAGCGCGCATTCGCCGTCGCCAGATGCGCCCGCAGGCCGGCGTCGTCCAGCGACCCCGGGTCGACCGCCTGCAGTGCGCCGTTCGCCGCCCGGAGCCGGGGCGCCACCTGCGCATACCAGCGCTCGGCGTCGCCGCGCCAGCGCCGGATAGCGAACGTGGTCACCGCCTGCCTGCGGCGGTAGCGCAGCTCAGGATGGAGCAGGAACAAGAGCTTGAAGAGGAACGCGGGCGGGGGGCCGCTGCCCGCCCGGGCCGGGGCGCCCACCGGCCGCGCCTGGCTGTAGAGCCGGTAGCCGACCACCGCCATTGCGATACGCTCCAACGGCATCCCGTACCTGCGGAAGCCCTGGCTGAAGCCCACCCCGACGGCGGCCGGGAAGAGCGCCGCCTGGTACGGAGGCATGGTGCCGACGAGATGACTGTCGTCGTTCGCCCACGAGCCGGGGCCCGGGGCCACCCACGCGCGGGCTCGCCGCATCTCCTGCATCACTGTCATCGCGTCCTCCTCGTGGGTCGCCCCGGCCCCCGCGCACGCGCAGCTGCCGGGAGGGTGCGCGCCTGCGCGTGCAGGCGCGCCACCATGTCGATACTTTCCCAGGCCTCGCTGACCTGGCCGTTCGCCAGGTGCAGGAGTGTGATCCCCGCCAGCGTGACCACCGTGCCGGCCGGCGCGGCGCCGGGGCGCTCGCCCGTATCCACGCCCCGCAACGTCCAGCGTAGCGCCATGCGATCGTCCGTGGCGAACGCGTCGTCCAGCGCCAGATGCACAGCGGCGAGGGCGGTGCGGACGAGGACGACGCGGCGCTTTTCGCTTTCCGGCCCGCGCACGGCGCGGGGGCCGGCGGGCCGGTGCGCGATATAGCCCGCGGCATAGATCTCGTCGGCGGCGAGCAAGTCCCCAAGGTTCCAGAGCATGTCCAGGTGCTCGCAGATCCGGGCCTGAAGCGCGATCACCGCTGCGGTGCGGCCAAACTAGCCGGGGCCGCGGCGTGCGGCGCGCGGGCCGCCCCGGCGGCCTGCTGCGCCAGACGGGCAAAGGCCAAGGCGAGGATCCCGCCGGCGACCATGAGAGTCAGATGGAAGGTGTATTCCACGGCGACCAGGCTCCACATGCTCACGCCCAGACTGCGGTGGAAGCCGTCGTGCGGCCACCAGGACAGCAGGAACCAGGCGATGCTGACGAAGACCGCCGCGCTGAGGGCGGGCGACCAGACCCGCACCCGGCGGATCAGCGGCAGCCCAAAGACCAGGAAGGCGACGCCGAGGCCGAAGCTCAGCGCCTCCGCGATACTGATGAAGATCAGGAAGGGCACATAGGCGGGCATCCCGCCGGAGCCGGGCGTGATCGCGGGCGCGGGCCAGAGGGCCTGCCCCAGCGGTACAGCCGGGATCGCGACGAGCAAGGTGACCAGCAGGATCTTGAACCAGGGTTTCATGGGCGTTGCCTTTCTACGCGCGGTGAGCGAGGGGCGGGCCCTGTCGCCCGC
>DATGEF010000827.1:0-15556 GCA_035310405.1 Chloroflexia bacterium
GCAATACCTGGTCAGCCACGGCGTCATTTCCGGCTACGGCGACTGCACGTTCCGGCCCTATAGCAACACGACGCGTAGCCAGCTGGCCAAAATCGTGGTGCTCGGCTTCGCGATCCCGATCACTACGCCGGCGGGCGGGAACTACACTTTTGCCGATGTGCCGCCGACCTTCCCCTTCTTTA
Organism: Chloroflexia bacterium; assembly: GCA_035310405.1. Lineage (GTDB taxonomy): Bacteria > Chloroflexota > Chloroflexia > QHBQ01 > JAICKM01 > JAICKM01. The sequence goes on from DATGEF010000827.1 coordinate 183, forward strand.
GCTATGTGGAGACGGCCGTGGCCCACACCATCATCTCGGGCTACACCTGCGGCGGGCCGAACGAGCCGTGCGATAGCGCCAACCGGCCCTACTTCCGGCCCTATGCCGACGTGACGCGCGGCCAGCTGTCCAAGATCACAGTGGTGGCGGCCGCCTGGGCCTTGCAGACCCCGCCGGCCGGGACGTTCGCCGATGTCTTGCCGGGCACCGCCTTCTACCCCTTCGTGGAAACGGCGGTCTGTCACGGGGTGATCTCGGGCTACAGCTGTGGCGGGCCGGGCGAGCCCTGCGACAGCACCAACCGGCCCTACTTCCGCCAGTATAACCCGGCCGTGCGTGGCCAGATCGCCAAGATCGTCTACAATGCGATCACCAGCACGGCGACCTGTCCGGCGCCCACCGCGACGCCTACGCCGTAGGCGAGTTTTAAGTTTTGCTCGCGCAGCGGTGCCGCCGGCACATTTTTGAGTTTTGAGTAGGAGACGTGTGGCCGGTACGCGTGACCGGTGATCAGAGATATGTGAGCCGGGCCCGGTCCCTGGGCTCGGCTCACTGCGCGTTTTACGGGTCTGCGACGCGCTCCTACCCCGGCCGAGTCGCCCGCGGCGGCTGACGTGCGCGCGGATGGAGCCCAATCCTACAGCCCGGGATGGCGGCGGCCCGCGGGTGGAATAGGGAGAACGCATAAGCCACCCTTTATCAATCACCAAAAATGCGCTTGACAACTCCGTTCCGCAACCACATTTACTTTGACTCCCAATGACTCGCCAAAAGCATAGGAGCGCCCTACGTGTTCGATCCCATGCTGACTCGGGCCGCTGCCGGCGCTGGCCAAAAAGCCACCATCCCCGGGCTGGTGGGGGGCGGGCTGGGCCTGGGGCTGCTGGCGTTGGCGCTGGTTATGGGCCTGCCGCTCGCGCACGCCGCCCGCCCCGCGGCCGCGCTGAACACGGGTCCGGCACTGGGCCCGCCCCCCAGCGCCATCATGACCAACGGCTGGACCAATCTCTTTCCACGCCTGAACGCGGTCAGCGCGATTTCCAGCACCGACGCCTGGGCCGCGGGCGAATACGGCCACCTCATCCACTATACCAATGGCACCTGGACGGCCGCCGATCCGCCGGCGTTACAGGGCGTGAGCATCTGGGATCTAAATATGGCGTCGGCCTCGCTCGGGTGGGCGGTGGCCGAAACGCGGGCCTTCGAGTACGACGGCACGACCTGGACGGAACGGAGCGCGGGCCTCGGGAGCCAGGAGGTGACTCGGGTGGCCGCCGTGGCTCCGAACGACGCCTGGGGCGTCAGCGATTACAACGGGTATGTCAATACGATCTTGCATTGGGATGGCACCCAATGGACCCAGGTGCCCCTCTTCACATCCACGACCGTTGACCTGTCTGATGTGGCGATGGCCAGCCCCACGGACGGCTGGGCCCTGGGCTACTACCCCGGCACGGGGGCGATCCCGTTGCGCTACGACGGCACGACCTGGACCGACATTCCCGGCCCGCCCGATCCGGCGCTGATTGGTCTCGACAGTGTTTCCACCGATGCACCCGGCGATGCCTGGTTCTTCGGGGCAACGGACAATAACAGTACCCGCAAGATCTACCATTACCAGAACGGAGTATGGACCTGGTGGTATACCCCGGACGGTAGCTTCCCCAACGAGATCTACGCCGTCGGCCCCACGGAATGCTGGGTCGCGACAGATCGCTCCATCTTGCACTGGGATGGCACCACCTGGACGGTGGCCGCCAGTGGGGGCTGGTATACAGGCGTGTCGGGCGCCGGCGGTCAGGTGTGGGCGGTCGGGCTGGCCGATACCGTATTGAGCCACCTGGGCAACACCGCCTGGGTCCAACAGCGTGGGGGACCGACCATGCATAGCCTCAATGCGGTAGCTGCCTTGAGCATGAACGACGCCTGGGCCGTGGGTCAGATGGGCACCACGATGCACTATGATGGGGCCAGCTGGCAGGTGATCTCCTCGACGATCAGCGCGGATTTGTACGGGGTGCAGATGCTTGCGCCGCAGGAAGGGTACGTGGTCGGGGGTGGCTACAATACTCCCGGCGTTATTGGGCGCTGGGATGGCACGGCCTGGCTGCCAGTCGCCACGACCACTACTCGCATGTACGGCGTCGCCATGACCGGCAGCGGTACGGGCTGGGCGGTCGGGGCGGGTGGCGCCATTTGGCAGGCGACCGGCGGCACCTGGACCCCGGCCGCCAGCCCGACCCAGTATGATCTGCACGCCGTCGCGATGGACTCGCCCGCGCATGGGTGGGCGGTCGGGGGGATCAGTTTCGGTCAATCCAGGCCGGTGCTCCTGGAGTACACCGGCGGCACCTGGGTGGACCGGACCGCGAGCTTGCCGTACCAGGCCGGGGCGCTGGCGAGTATTGCTTTGGCGCCGGGCGGTCAAACCGGCCTGATCGTCGGGGCAGATTCATCTGGTTTCTACGGAGGGATTATTCTCCGGCTTAACGGCGGCATCTGGATGTTGGATGCGAGCACCGCCGGCTTAAGTGGGGTAGCGCTCGACAGCGGCAATACGGCCTGGGCGGTTGGTGGCTCTTCTACGCCAGTCGCTTATTATTATAATGGCAGTACCTGGCAAGGTCTAGCGCTTCCTATTGGTTATACCTACCCGTTTGGCCCCTCCACTCTCTTTGGCCTGGCTATTGTGCCGGGGCAGGGCGGCTGGATCGTCGGCTCCTATGGCGCCATCCTGCGCTACGATCTGCCGCCGCCGCCCGCCACGCCGACGGCCACAGCCAGCCTGACTCCTACAGGCACGAACACGGCCACCGCGACGCCGACCGCCACTGACACCCCCACCAACACAGCCACCGCGACGCCGACGGTGACCAACACGGGCACCAACACGGCCACCGCGACGCCGACAGTCACTGACACCCCCACCAATACGGCCACCGCGACGCCGACAGTCACTGACACCCCTACCAACACGGCTACCCATACGCCGACGGTCACGGCCACCCGCACGCCGCTGCCGCCCAGCCCGACGCCCAGCCCGACCACCACGCCGGCGCCCCCCGCCACCGCCACGGGTACGGCCACGCCTTCACCCGTGCTCAGCTCCACGCCGGTCCCGACGGCGCCGCCGCCGACCGCGCCGCCCAGCCCGACCTTCGGCGCGCCGACCGCGACCGGCGTGCCCCGGACGGTCACCGCTACCCCCTGCGCGGTCAGCTTCACCGACGTGCAGCCGAGCGACTACTTCTACGCGCCGGTGCGTTATCTCGCCTGCCACGGCGTGATCTCGGGCTACCGCAATGGTGATGGGACGGTCAGCTTCCGGCCCTATAACCAGACGACGCGGGCGCAGATGGTCAAGATCGTCGTGTTGGGCTACAGCAAGCCGATCGTCACCCCGGATGGGGGCAGCTCCACCTTCGCCGATGTGCCGCCGGCCCAGCCCTTCTTCGCCGTCGTGGAGACGGCGGCTGTGCTCCACATCGTCTCGGGCTATACCTGCGGCGGGCCGGGGGAGCCCTGCGATAGCGCGAATCGGCCCTACTTCCGCCCTTCCGCCAACGTCACGCGCGGCCAGCTGAGCAAGATCGACGTCGGGGCCGCCGGCTGGCCGGTGATCGATCCGGCGACCGCCAGCTTCGCGGATGTGCTCCCGGGCACAGCGTTTTACCCCTTCGTGGCGACGGCGGCCTGCCACGGCATCATCTCGGGCTACAGCTGTGGCAGCGCCGGCGAGCCGTGTGACAGCCAGAATCGGCCCTACTTCCGCCCGTATAACAACGCCACGCGCGGCCAGATCGCCAAGATCGTCGACCTCTCCATTACGGGAAGCGCGCCCTGCCTTACCCCAGGCTCGCGCTGAAGAACGCGACCAGGCGGTCGCCGCTGGGGTCGACATACTTTTGCGCGACCAGCCCCTGCACCGCCGCCGAGGTAGTGTAGCGGAAATGGGGGGTCGCCGTCGTCGCGGCCCCAACGATCACTTCGGCCACCTGCTCCGGGGTCTGGCCGAGTGTGGCGAAGCGCTCTTGGGCGCCGCCGATATAGGCCGCCAGCAGCGGGCCGTAGACACGGTCTACGGCCGGCGGGGTCTCCGGCCGCCCAGCCACGACGCTGGCCACAAAGTTCGTGTTGACCGCGCCGGGCTCGATCAGGGACAGCCTGATTCCAAGGCGCTGCGCGACCGGCGCCAGGCTTTCCATGAACCCTTCCACCGCGAACTTGGCCGCACAATAGGCGTCGTTGAAGGGTTGGCCGATCAGCCCGCCGACGCTCGTGACGGTAATAATGTGCCCCCCGCCCGCGGCGCGCATCGCCGGGAAGACCGCCTGGGTGACGCGCCAGACTCCGAAGAAATTGACCTCCATCGTCCGCCGCAGATCCGCCAGCGGGATTTGCTCCAGGGTCCCCAGGTAGCCGGCGCCGGCATTATTGACCAGGAGATCGATCCGGCCATAGGCCTGCAGCACATCCTGCACACAGGCGGTCACCGATGCGTCGTCCTGGACCGCCAACGGTCGCACGGCGAGGGTCACGTCGGCGTCCCGGGCACGGGCCTCCAGCGGCCCCGCTTTCGCCAGGTCGCGCATGGTCGCCACGACGGTGAAGCCGGCCTGGGCCAACTGGACGGCGGTGCTCAAGCCAATCCCCGAGGAGCTGCCGGTGACGAGTGCGATCTTCGGGGCTGGGGTGATGCTCATAATAAGGTCCTTTCCTAATATAAAGCTAGCGCTGGGCCCGATACAGGGCGGGCCGCTTGCCCGCGTATTATAGACGATTTGTGGCGCGCCCGGCCTGGCGGCCTCACTTAACGGTCAGCGGCGCCAACGTGGGGTAGTCGCCGAGTGGGCGGCCGTCGGCGCTGAAAGCCGGCAGCCGCTGGATGGTAACTGAGGTATACAGGCCGGTGATCAGCCAGTAGGGGCCGGGGGGCGCGCTCGGGCGGATCGGGATGGCAAAGGTGTCGGTGACCACCTCGCCCGGCTGCCAGACCGCCGTCGGCTTGAAGCCGTGATTCGGCTCGTCATCCTGCTGGCCCACGAGGGTGCCCTGGGCGTCAACGACGTGGTTGAAGATCGTGTAGCGCTCGTAGACGCGCGCCGTCTCGGTCCAGAAGAGGGTGACTTTCAGCGTGCCGCCGGCCGGCAGCACGGGCGGGTCGGGTGCCAGCGTATAGCCCAGCAGCAGCATATGGTCGCCGAAGCGCCGGTCGAGCCGCTGGACCATGGCCGGCGGCGCATCCGCCCGTTGCCGGCCCCGGACCTCCGCCAGCGGCCCAGCGGGCCGGACCCGGTAGCGGGTCAGGATCTCGGCATAAGGGGCGAGCAGGTAGACTGGGCGCTGCTGTTGTAGCCAGCGGGCGATCGGGGTGAAGTCCGCATCCCGCACGTCCTCGACGCGCACCACGCTGAGGTCGGGCCGCCAGCCGTCCACCCGCTGCAGATAGAGGGCCTCGTTGCTGCCAGCGGCGTCGGCGATCAAGACCGCGCCGGCCGGGATCTGGGGGGACTCCGCCTCGATCGCCGCCCAGGCGCTACGCCGGTCGAGGTGGCTAAAGTCGACCCGGATATCCTGGCGCGCCAAGCTCCCAGCCGCCGTAAGCCCCACAAGGCCGGCCAGCCCGAGGACCAGCACCCCCGACGCCCACCGGGCCACGATCGGGCGCCGGCGGAGGGCACCGTCCACCCCGCGCAAGAGGCCGGCTAGCCCGGCCGCGACCAGCACGCTCCAGAAGAAGAGCGGCACGGCCAGGTAGTCGCCGATGTCGATGATATCGTACAGCGCCGCGAAGCCGATGCCCAGGCCAAAGGCCGCCGCGCAGAGGAGCAGGGCGGGCCGATTCAGCGCCCCGGCGGGCGCCGGCGGCCCCGGGTCGGGGGCGGGCGCCCGGGACCGGCGCGCCCGGGCGCCCGCGTAGGCCAGCCCGCCGAGCCCGAGCAGGCCCAGGCCGAGGAGGGCCCACCCAGTGGGGCCGTGGAAGGCCAGGTCGAACAGCACCAGTTGGAAGCGGGGCCCCAGCGGCCGGCCCAGCGTGGCCAGGATGACGGGCAGCGCGGTCGTGCCCAGCACTTCGCGGCTGAAGCCGTCCCAGTCGTTCTGGTACCAGGGCGTCGTCGCGGCGCGCAGCGGGAGATAGAGGTAGGCGAGAAACGGCACGAGCAAGAGCGCTCCAGCGGCCAGCAGGTCGCGCCGCCCGAGGTGCCGAGGCCGGCCGCGGCGCCAGGCCACGAGCCCATAGAGCAGCAGCAACGGGAGGTAGAGCAGGGCGGTGCGGTGATGGCTGAGGGCCACGCCGATGGCCAGTGTGGCCGCGTAGAGCGGCAACTGCCCGCCGGCCCAGCGGATCACGGCCAGGAAGGCCAGCCCGGTCAGCAGGGTGTTCAGGCTGTTGATCTCGGCGACGCCCGCCTCGGCCCAGGGGATGGCCGTGACCGCAAAGAGGGCCGCCGCTCCCGCCGCGGCCCGAGCGCTGCCGCCGACCTGCCGCGCCAGGGCGTAGAGCACCCAGACCGCCAGCGCGGCGAACACGGCCGACAGGCAATTCATCCGGAACGCTGGGTCGCCGAGCGGCACGAGGGTGATCCAGAGCCGGCCGAGCAGCAGGTACAGAGGATAGCCCGTCGCATGGGCGAGGGCCAGGGCGTAGCTGGCCTCCTGGAACTCGGCGCTGTCCATCGTGCCGCCCAGCGAGGGGGCGACGGTCTGCGTGTACAGCGCCAGCGCGCCCAGGGCCAGCCCTGGGCCAGCCAGCGACTCCCACCGCCGGCCCGCACGCGCAGGCTGGCTACCCATCGGCCAGGGCGGCGCGGCAGGTCTGGAGGGCGAGGGCGAGGGGGTCGTGGTCGGCGGCGTACCCGGATGATACAGCCGCGTGGCTTCGGCATTCAAGCGGTCGATCGGGTCGCCCGGCGCGGGGTCGGGATCGGGGTTGGTCATAGCCGGGCTCCTGCGGGTGGGTGGTTGGCGGGCTGGCGCGCTGGGGCCATCCTAGCGCGTGGCGGCCCCCGGTGTCAAGAATGACCGATCTTATCATATCTGCTAATAATATGCATCCTCAAGACTCCACCGACGATCACGACCGGGTAGGTGACAGGTCCCTGATCTCCCACCCGGGACCCAGGCATGCAGCTACGAGCGGCGCCGATCACGCTGGAGGGAACTTTCCAGGCGCCCGCCCCGTTACTCTTTAAGGACCGTCCCACCGGCCGAGGCTTGCCGGGGGACAGCACGGGGCCATGATAGGAGTAGCCGCGTGACCATTCTGCTGATCTTCGCCTTCCTGGCCGGGGTGCTGACGATCCTCGCGCCCTGTACCCTGCCGATGGTGCCGCTCATCCTGGGGACCGCGGCCGGCGGCGGCCGCGCCCGCCCATGGGGCATCGTCGCCGGGCTGGCGCTGAGCTTTACCCTGTTCAGCGTGGTGCTGGCCGCGGCGCTGACGGCGCTCGGCCTGACTACCGATAAGCTGCGCCTGATCGCCGTGGGGGCGCTCGCGCTCTTTGGCCTGATCTTGCTGCTGCCGGCCGGGGGCCGGTGGCTGGAGCGCGGGCTCGCGCCCCTCGCGCGCCTGGGCCGCCGGGGGCCGGGCGCCGGACCCGGCCGCGGGGGATTCGCCGGCGGCCTGGCCCTGGGCGGGGCGCTCGGCCTGATCTGGGCCCCCTGCAGCGGGCCGATCATGGCAACGGTCCTCGTTCTGGCGGCCACGCGGGGCGCCTCCCTGGACGCGGTCGGGATCGCGCTGGCCTATGCCGGGGGCGCAGGACTGCCGCTGCTGGCGATCAGCTACGGGGGCCGGGCACTGGTCCAGCGGACCGGGCGCCTGGCGCGGGGGGGTGTGCAACGGGCCTTCGGCGGGCTGCTGCTGCTGAGCTGCGTGGCCATCCTCTTTAATCTCGATCTGCGCATCCAGGATGTGGTCGCCGGCGCCCTCCCTCCGGACTGGACTAATAATCTGTACAGTGTGGAGCAGCAAGCGCCGGTCCAGCAGGCGCTGCAAAGCCTGCGCGATCCCGCCCCGCCGAACCTGGCGCCCGCGGCGTCAGGCCCCGCCGCCCGGCCGCCACTGAAGGAGTTGCCACCCTTGCACCAGCCCATCCCCGCGCCCACCCCGCCTCCGACCCGCGGGCCGGCCAATCCGGCCCTGGCCGCGCTGCCGCCACCGGTCGCCGCCAACCTGCCGGCGAGTGTGCCGCTGGAGGATCTCGGCCCCGCCCCCGAACTGACAGGCATCACCGACTGGATCAACTCCCCGCCGCTGACGATCCAGCAGTTGCGCGGCAAGGTCGTGCTGGTCCACTTCTGGACCTTCGCCTGCATTAACTGCATCCATGTCCAGCCGTATGTGAAAAGCTGGTACATGCGTTACCAGGACTCCGGCTTTGTCGTGCTCGGCATCCACACGCCCGAGCTCTCGTTCGAGAAAGAGATCGGCAACGTGCGGGACGCCGTGGGCAACGCGGGGGTCACCTTCCCGGTGGCCTTCGATCCGCAGTATGCCACCTGGAACGCCTACCATAATGGCTACTGGCCCGCTTTCTACTTCGTGGACAAGCAGGGCCGCATCCGCCACACCCATGTCGGGGAAGGGGACTATGAAGGCTCGGAGCAGGTGATCCGCCAGCTGCTGAGCGCGCCGGGGGCCACCGGCAACTAGCGGATCTAGCCGCTCCAGAGCTGCGCCAGGAGCCGGAGCATTTCGTCCTTGTCCAGCTCGTTGCCGCAATGCGGGCAGCGCAACACAGGAGTCGTATCGTGCGGGGGCGCGGGGGGGGGCGCGCCGGCGGCCGGTGGGGGGAGCACTGGGGCCGTGGGACCCGGGCCCGGCGCTTTCCCTGCCGGCGCCCCGGGCCGTAGCCACTCCGGCAGATGGCTCAGGTCGAGGTTCGCCGGCGCCGCCGGCGGCGCATCCGGATGCGCCACTTCGGCACTTTGGCTCTGCAAGGCCAGCCACTCGGCAAACGACATCGGCTGGCCGCCTTCTTCTTCTTCCACGATCCCCAACAAGCTCCGCAGGCCACCTCCCGCATCACTGCTGGCCCCCGCATCCCCCGGCGCCGCATCCGGCGTGAAAGGCGTGATCGTGTCCAGATCCGGCATAAAGGGGGCGATCGCGCCGAGTTCCCCGGCAAAGGGGTCGATCAGCTCCAGTGTGGCGGCCACCGGCTCCGGGCCCGGGGGGGGGGCCATGCTCGGCGCCGGCACGTCACCCGTATCCGGGGGCAGTGGTATGGCGGCCGGGTTCAACGATTCGCGGGCCAGCGCTTCCAGGTCCACCCCGGACGTCAGCCAGTCGAGATCGGCCCCACCGTCGCCGGGGGCCGGCGCGGCGGCTGGGTCCCCGGGCGGCCCCGCCGGCGCCGCCCGGGGGGCCGGATCGGGCCGCGGCGGGGGGGCCTCGGGCGCGGCGCCGCGTCCGGCGATTACCACGTCGGGCGGGGGGGTCGCGCTACGCGCGGTGTCCGTGTCGTCGTCGGCCAGGATCTCGCCGAGGTTCAGCTCGCCGCTGAAGAGCCAGTCCGTTTCCGAGACTTCCGCGGCCGGCACGGGTACGCTCGCCGCGACGGGGCGGCCCGGGGCGGGGGGCGGCGGCTCGGCGGGGGCCGGACGCGCCGCTTCGCTGGCCGCGGGCGGGCTACTGGGCGGCGGCGCCGGGGTTGCGGCGGCCGCGGCCTGGTCGTCGGCGAACGGGCTGACGGTCGAGGCGTCGATGCCAAAAACCATGGCCATGCCCACGACGCGGGCGTCGGGCGACAGGATCTTGAGGCGCATGCCCCCGCGCTTGGCCGCGTCGCGGAGCGCCTGGTAGCTCTCCATCTGGCGCAAGAGCGTGACGCCGCGCGGCACCCAGAGGGTGACCGGTGCGTCGCCGCCGCTGCTGTGCCGTTTGGTGATCTCGGCCAGCAGCCCGTCCAACGTATCGTCGGGCTGCACACGAAGCAGGTCTGCCAACGGGCCTTACCTCGGTTCTGGGGGATCAAGGCCGCGGCGGCGCCGGTCGGCCGCGGCGACCCGTTCTTCGTCGAGCTGCTGCAATTGGTCCAGGGTGAGTCCACGTGCGGCGCGCTGCTCAAAGAGCTCCTGGTAGACATCGCGCGGATCGGTGCGGGCCGCGGCGGGCGGGGCCGGGGCCGCGGGCGGCCGGGCCGCCTGCACCGCCCGCCGCTCGGCGGCCAGCGCGTCCGACTCGGCCGAGAAGACCGCAAACAGATGGGCCTCCGCGTCGGTCATGTCGCCGGCGGAGAGACCCTCGCTGCCGGGCGGCCCGGGCGCCGCGTCGGGGCCGGCTCCCCCCAGCTCCACCTGCGCCAGAGTCCGCTCCGGGCCGCGCGCCCAATTGTGCTCGCATTCCAGACCGTGGTAGCGCAGGGTCACGCCGGCCTGCCCGGCGAAGGCGGCGATCTGCACCTGCCCGCACTGGGTACACTCCGCATAGATCAGCCAGGGATCGAGCACCAACATCGGCAGCTCGTCCGGGTTGGCCAGGAGGAGCGTGCCCGGGGCCGCCACCTCGGGCTCCAACTCCACCGTGCTGGCCGTGATGCCCAGGCCGGCCAGGCGCACTACTTCCGTGGCCCCCGCCGCGGTGCGCACCAGCCCGAGCAGGGGATAGGCCGCCAGCAGCGCAACGCGGCTGTAGGCCGCGCGCAGGCCGGGCGCCAGGGCGGTGACCACGGCCATGTCGTCGAAGCCCGCGTCCGGCGCCGGCGGGTGGGTGGCGCGGCGCAATTGATACTGGTTGATCATTTCCAGCAGCAGGCGGGGGCTGGCGACTTCGCGCGCGCCGTACTCTCCCGTGTACCCCAGCCCGACGACCATGAGCCCGCGCAGGGTCTCATAGCCGAACAGGGTCATCCCGGAGTCCGGCGTCTCATAGGCGGCTTGCAGGCCGGGCACCAGGGCCTGGGCGGAGGGGACAGCGCCGAGCGCCGTGCGCACCCAGCCCAGCCACTGGCCGAACGTCAGCCGGCGCAGGTTGCGCAAGCTCCGATTCAGCGTGGGGTCGGGCGGACCGCCCTCGGCCTGGGATTGCTCATAGGCCGAGATGGCGACGGCGGCGAGATAAAAGGCGAGGGTCTCGGCCGCGACGAGCAGCTGCTGGTGGTGAAACGTGGGCCGGGGGGAGGCAATCAGCACGCGCTGCCAGGCCCGCGCGAGAGGCTGCGGGTAGGTCTCGATGATCATGTTGTCGCTGGCGACCGGAGTCTGGTTCGCGGCAAACAGATCCATAAGGCAGCCTCCATTCTTCCACCGTAGCTTATTCTAGCATGGATCGGGCCTGCTTGACAATGCGCCGGGCATTCAGGGGTGCGCTGCATTGTTTTGCCCAGGCGTCAGGCTGGCCAGAATGCGGCGCGGGAGCCGTCCTAACCCCCAACCCCTTCCCTGCCAGGGTCGGCCCCTGCGCGCGGTGAGGGAGCGCACGAGCGTATCGGCTACCGGGTTGGTGACGCTCGTGGGGAGGCGGTCCACCCCTTTGGCGTAGGCGGTGCTCTCGCCCAAGCGCAGGCACATCAAGGCGAGCGTGTGGTCGCGTAGCTCACTAATCAAGTATTCGGCGTGCCCAGGCTTGCCCCGCGCGATAGCCGCCCGGCTTGCAGCACCATGTGCCAACCGAGGCCGATCAGGTGCTGCGGGTCCGCGTCCAATCGTCAAGAACCGCCTGTAGGCTGGTGCCATCCGCGATGCCGAAGGTGATGTCGATGTCCGACCAGCTGGGCATCTTGCCCTGCCCATCTTACAACGATCCTGGGCGCGAAAGCTACCGGGCCTTAGGATAGCATGTCCAGGGCGGGGGGCGACCCCCGCCGCCGCCGACGAGCGGGGGTCGCCCCCCCGCTCGTGGTGCGCGCGGCGCCCGGCTTCCCTACCCCTCGGTAGGGCGGGCGGCGGGTGCTGGGGTGGGGGCTCCGAGAGCATAACCGCCCGCGTCAAGGACGCGCTGGGCGATGCGGCGCTTCAGCTGGATCGTGTCCACCGGCTCGCGCTGGACCAGTTTGCCCAGGATCGCCAACTGCGTCCGCAGCGTATCCCCCGCCGCCAGCGCGGCCAGCAAGGTGCGCGCCGTCGTTTCGATGCGGTTGAAGGCATCGTGGGTGTAGGCCACTGCCAGGTCCCGGCGCAGGTCGGATGGGTATTTCTGGGCGCGCAGCACGGCGCTCTCCAGCGCATAGATCTCGATCAGGATGTCGGCGACCCCGGCCAGGAACTCTTCCTCCCCGTCGACCCCCAGCCCGTACTTCTGCACGCCGCGGCCGGCCACCAGCAGCCCGATTTTGCGCGCCGCTTCCACCAGCCCGACTTCCTGCGCCAACGGGGTGCTGCCGTCGAAGCGCGGCGGGGTCAGCGCGGCCAGGTCCTGCGGCAAGCTGCCAAGCGCCGCCATGATCGGCAACTCCCCTTTGAGCCCTTTCTTGAGCAGATCGCCGGTGACCAGCAGCCGGTTGATCTCGTTGGTGCCCTCGAAGATGCGGTTGATCCGGCTGTCGCGGTACGCCCGGCAGACCTCGAACTCTTCCATATAGCCGTAGCCGCCGTGGATCTGCACCGCTTCGTCGGTGATGTAGTCCAGGGTCTCGGAGCCGAGGACTTTCATGATCGAGCACTCGACCACGTACTCCCGGATCGCCTGGGCACTCTGCGGCCCCGCCGTCTCCGCCGTATGGTCGATGCCGGCGCAGCCCGCTTCCAGCAACGCGGCGGTGCGGTAGCTGGCGCTTTCGGCCGCGTAGAGGCGCACCGCCATTTCCGCCAGCTTCTGCTGGATCAGCGGGAAGCGGGCGATGGGCTGCCCGAACTGGACGCGCTCCTGCGCGTAGCGCGCCGCGACGCCCAGCACCCGCTTGGCCCCGCCCAGCGTCCCCGCGCCGAGCATGAACCGCCCGATGTTGAGGATGTTGAAGGCGATATGGTGCCCCTTGCCGACTTCGTAGAGTACGTTGGCCGCCGGGACCAGGCAGTCCTCCAGGATCACCGAGCGCGTCGAGGAGCCGCGAATGCCCATCTTGTGCTCTTCGCGGCCCGTGCTGAACCCAGGGAAGTCGCGCTCCACGATGAAGGCGGTGAACTGCTCGCCGTCCACCTTCGCATAGACCACGAAGACATCCGCAAACGCCGCGTTGGAGATCCATTGCTTGGTGCCGTTCAAGATCCAGTGCTGCCCATCGGGACTGCGGCGCGCCGTGGTGCGCGCGCCGAGGGCGTCGGAGCCGGCGCTCGCTTCGGTGAGGCAGTACGCGGCAATCTTGGCGGCGGTGGCTAACTGGGGCAGATAGCGTTGCTTTTGCTCCTGGTTGCCGAAGAAGACAATCGGGAGGGTGCCGATGCCGGTGTGAGCCCCATAGGTCACGTTAAAGGCGCCGGCGGCCCCCAGGGCTTCGATCACCACGGCGGCCGTCACCTTGCCCAGCCCCTGGCCGCCGAATTGCTCGGGGATCTCGATGCCGGTGAAGCCCATCGCGCCCAGTTGCCGCAACAGGCGGACATTGTGGCTGAAGTCGTGTTCTTCCATCTGCGGGATCGCGGGGGTGACCTCTTTTTCTACAAAACTGGCGACGGTGCGGGCGATCTCCTTTTGCGTGTCGTCCAGATCCTCCGGGGTAAAGACCTCCGCCGCCGTCGGGCTACGCAGCACCCATTCCCCGCCGCGCAAGCGGGCCGCCATTTGTGCAACCATGTCGTGTCCTCCTTGGATCTAAAGGCGAAAAGGCCGGCGGCCAGCAGGCCGCTCCCTCCATCGGGTAACAACGCCGCCCCCTATAAAGGGTAACGGTCCCATAGTGGGCGGTGTGCCGCGCCGCCGCGGGGCAGACTCCCCCCCCGCCTATTGTAACACGCGGGCGTCCGAAGAAGGGTGAATACAGGTCACAGGTTGGTGACAGTTCGGATGGAGCGCCAGGCGGCCGGGGCGGCAGGATCCCGCGCGCAAGCGTGCGCTTGCCCGTGTCGTGCCGCAGGGCCACCCCGGCGAGTAGGGCAAGCAGGCTCCCGACCACCAGGCTGGGCCAAGCCTCCGGCGCGCCGGTGCGCGGCATACCGGGGGGCGGTCCCGGCCCCAGGACTGGCGGCATGGCCAACCGCCCGATACGGTTCAGGCCGGGGTCAATGAACTGGTGAAACTACCGCAGTGGCTCACGACGGCACGGAACCTGCGACCTATTCGCGTGGGCTTGCGGCCAGCCTTATGCAAGGGTCGCGTGGCAGCAGTGCGGTATCGGGAGGTGCGCGGTAAGATGAACCCATCGTCCCAATTGGCCCAGCAAGGCCAGCGGATGCTCCAGATCGGAATTGGGCTCTTCGTGTTTTCGGGCGTGGAAGGCTTCGTGATTCCCCGCCTCCGCTCCCCGGCGCTGGGGCGGTCGGTGCATACGTTGAGCGCCTTGCAGGGCGTCATGAGCCTGGCGCTGGGGCTGGTGTGGCCCCGGCTCAAACTCGGGACGACTGCGGCCCAGACCGCCTTCTGGATGTACAATTATTCGGCCTTCGCCACGTTGGTGCCCTTCGTGCTGGCGGCCGTGTGGGGCGCCGGCAACACGACCATGCCCCTGGCTGCGGGTAATGCGCGGGGGACGGCCCGGCAGGAAGCGACCCTCAAGGTCATTATTTATTCGGCGCCGCAGCCGTTCTTCGTTGCGATGGCGCTCATTCTCTGGGGTCTGCGGATGGGGGCTGCACCCGCACCGGGCCGCGCGGCGGGAGAGACATCAAACATGCCGGATTAGGGACGGTTTTCAACGCGGCCATTGCCGATGAAAAACTCGGCGGACCTATCCGGTTCATGGCCCGTCCGATCCGTGGGCGGCCATCGCGGCGAGGAGGCCGCGCGGGGCATCTGCGTTGAAGGCGGCGGCGAGGTTGGCCGCGGAATCGGCGGCTGCGGCCGCGCTCCGCGGGAACATGGCCGCCTCGTACGCGGCCAGCGCCGCTTCACGATCCGCGCCGTGCGCGACGAGCGCGCGGGCCAGCTCCGTGGCGTCGAGCATGGCGCGGTTCGCGCCCTCGCCGGCGAACGGCGCCATGATGTGCGCGGCATCGCCGAGCAGGGTCACGCCCGGGACCCGCGCCCCGGCGTGCCCAATGGGGAGGGCGTAGAGCGGGCGGGGAACGACCATCCTGCTTGACAATGCAGCATTAATCGGCCCGCAGCGCCAGGGCGACCGCAGCGTCCACGCCGAGCGCCTGCCCGGCCGCCCAGGCCGGGCGGAAGGCCTCCTCGCCCAATTGCGCCCGAGCTGTGGCTTGCCCTTGCGCCAGCAGCTCGCGGCTTTCGGCTTCCGGCTGGGCGCGCATCTCGTCCAGCAGCGCCGCCGCCGCCCCCAACACCCTGGCGGCCGGCGTCGCCTGCTCGGCGTGGGCCAGGATGCTGCCCAGCGCGA
>DATGEF010000828.1:0-4801 GCA_035310405.1 Chloroflexia bacterium
GATCTCGTTCACCTCGCCCAGCCCCGGCATCCGGTAAAACCCGGACCCGCCGATAATCCCCACGCTCACCTGTTCCATAAATCCACGCCCCCCTTAACGAGTTTTGAGTTTTGAGTTTTGAGTTTTGAGTTTTGAGTTAAGACTTGTGACCCGGCCGTGCGACCGGTGACGAGATAACATTTACAAGAAGCTACCAGTATAAATATTAGCAAAGATATTAAAAAATTTGTCATTCTGAGCGCCGCGAAGAATCCGTTGCTCGGCGGATCGGGGCGGGGCCAGCGGGCAATTGGCCCCGCAACCGCCGCTGCCAGAGCCAGCCCCCAGATCGCCCCAATGGGCACGCAGGGGACGCGTCCCAGCGGATTCTTCGCGGCGCTCAGAATGACAGATCTTATGTTTTCTGCTAGTAAAATACATCTTTTGCCCCTTGCGCCGCGCGTAGCGATCATGATCGGCTATAAATATTAGCAAGGATAGAAAAGAATTTGTCATTCTGAGTCCATCATGTGCCTACGGCACTCCAACGGGTATGAAAATAGCACACTTGTACGACTTTGCTCCCCAAGCGGGGCTATTTTCTGAGTAGCGCCGCGAAGAATCCGTTGCTCGGCGGATCGGTTCGGGGCCAGCGGGCAATTGGCCCCGCGACCGCCGCCCTCCGGGCCCGCCCCCCAGATCGCCCCATTAGGCACGCAAGGGGTGCGCCCCAGCGGATTCTTCGCTGCGCTCAGAATGACAGATCTTATGCTTTCTGCTAATAAAATATACCATTAACTCATTGCCAAGCAACTCAAAACTCAAAAATGTGCCTGCGGCACCGCTGCGCGATGTGCCTACGGCACCGCTGCGCGATCAAAACTCAAAACTCGTCCTCACTGCCTACTGCCTACTGCCTACTGCCTACTCGCCCCGGCATGTTCCACCATCAGGCAGCGGTTCATCACGACGCGCAGGCCGGCGGCGCGGGCGCGCTCGGCGGCGACCGGGTCGGCCACCCCCACCTGCATCCAGATCGCCCGCGCCCCGATCGCGATCGCCTCGTCGACGACGGCCGCGACATATTCCGAGCGGCGAAACACGTTCACGACATCCACGGGGCGGCCGATCGCGGGCAGGGAGGGATACGCGCGCTGGCCCAGCGCCTCGCGGATCGTCGGGTTCACCGGGATGATCGCATAGCCCTGCTGCTGTAAGTACCGCGCCACGCCGTAGCTCGTGCGCGCCGGACTGTCCGACAGCCCGACGACGGCGATCGTGTGCATGCCCAGGATCTCGCGGATGGCTGCGGGATCGTTCACGGGGGGTGCGGGCGCGGCGGGGATGGGGTTGTCACTCATTGGTTTGCTCTCCTGCTCCTCCCACTGCAACGCGTGTGCCACCGTCTTGACAGGCCCCGGCCGCTGTGCTACCATGCGCCCGCAAGGGGGAGCGCCCATGACCGGCGACACCATTCTCATCCTCGACGCCGACCAGATGCGCCGGGCGCTGACGCGGATGGCGCACGAGATTCTAGAGCGCAACGGCGGGGCGCGCGATTTGCTGCTCGTCGGCGTCCGTACCCGCGGCGTCCCCCTGTCCCAGCGCCTGGCCGGGCGCCTGCTCAGTATTGAAGGCACGACCGTGCCCGTGCTGGAGCTCGACGCGGCGCCCTATCGCGACGATCGCCCCCGCCGCGGCCCCGGCCCGGGCCCCGGGGCCGCGGCCCCGATCGCGCCGATCGCCGGGGGCCGCCTGGTCCTCGTCGACGACGTCCTCTACACCGGGCGCACCGCCCGCGCGGCGATCGACGCCCTCATGCAGGCCGGCCGCCCCGCCGCTATCCAGCTGGCCGTCCTGATCGATCGCGGCCATCGCGAGCTGCCCATCCGCGCCGACTACGTGGGCAAGAACGTCCCCACCGCCCGCAGTGAGCATATCTCCGTGCGCTTACACGAGATCGACGGCGTGGACGATGTCCGGCTCGTGCGCGCGCCCGGCGGCTGATCGCGGCTTACCCCGTCCGCGCCACCGCCCGCGGCCCCACGTGCTCCAGCACCAGCGGCAAGAACGTCCCGACGCGCTGCTCGATCTTGAACGTCGCCAGCGCATCGGCGCGGGTCGGCCCGAGGTTGAGGATGGCCAGGGGCTTGCCGGCTACCGCCGCCTGCCGGGCGAACCGGTAGCCCGACCAGACCGTCAGCGACGAGCCGACGACCAGCAGCGCGTCGCTTTCCTCCACCAGCGCGGTCGCCTGCGCCACCCGCGCCGCCGGCACCGATTCCCCGAAGAAGACGACGTTGGGCTTGAGCAGGCCGCCACAGGCCGCGCAATTGGGCACGCGGAAGCCGGCGATCAGGCTCGCGTCGAGCTGGGCGTCGCCGTCGGGGGCCACCGCCACCGGTTGGGCGTGCCAGGTGGGGTTCAGCGCCTGCATCGCCGCTTGCATCGCCGGGCGGGGGATTTCCCGCCCACATTGCAAGCAGACCACGCCGTCGTTGTGCCCGTGCAGCTCCAGCACGGCCTGGCTGCCGGCCGCCTGGTGCAGCCGGTCGACATTTTGCGTGATCAGGGCCTGGATGCGGCCGCGGGCTTCCAGCACCGCCAGGGCCTGGTGGGCCGGGTTCGGCGCCGCCTGGTGGAAGCTGCGCCAGCCGGCCATCGAGCGCGCCCAGTAGCGCTGCCGGGCCGCCGCGCTGCGCACGAAGTCGGCGTAATAGATCGGTTTGTGGTTGGTCCACAGCCCGCCCGGGCTGCGGTAGTCCGGGATCCCCGACTCGGTCGAGCAGCCCGCGCCCGTCAGCACCAGCAGGCGCTCCGCGCGCAAGAACAGGTCGGCCAGCCGGTCGACATCATCCGCCAAATAGGAGGTGGGGCCAGGATCGATTTCCTCGGTGGGGCTGAGCATAGCATTATTCCTGAATGAGCGCGCTGCGATCATGAACTTTCACCCATTATACGTCCTGCCGGATCAGTCTGCCACCCAGCTTGCACAAAGATGCGGCACTACTCGACCAGTGCGCTCCAGAAGCGAATACGCCGGAGTCGCCGATTATCCACTGGCACCGGCAACGGGGCTCCCGTAGCTCGGGCAAACTCGTTCTCAAAGTAAGACACCAGATCATGTCCGTAGTAGATGATGTCGGTTTGGTGAACCGAAAACACCGGATTGCCTTCCAAATTCGGCTCGTCTGGCAAATAGCGATGCGCGAAAACGGGAATCAGGCCAGGGACCGTACCCAAGGCGCGCCGGGCGACCGCCAATGCCTGCGCTAGTTCGCCGGGGCGCGGCCCCCACTCCGGCCACCAAAAACCCGCGTGCTCAATATCGAAGCAAATGCCATCTTCCGGCCCCTGGAGCCAGTGGTGCAAAGCTGCGGGGTCTGCGTGCCGCCAATCGGGAAACCTCGCCGCGAGCGGCAAGAACGCCTGTAGCAATGCGCGTAAATCAGGGGGGAAGCGGAAGCCGTACTGGCTTTCAGCTGCAGTGATTTCTTTGTCCGTCAGGCCGCTCGTGACGGCTATATTACTTGCTTTGAGCAGCGCGTGTATTCTATCTAATTGGATCTGATTCATATATTTTCCCTATGGGCATCCGACCTCAAGGTAACAACAGTCAACGTTAGTGGTCCCCCGTTAGTGGTCCCCGCGGCTTCATCCCAACCTCCTCTGGCGCTCAGGCGACAATACTGTGTTTAGGGATAAATATTAGCAAAGACAGCAAAGAATTTATTATTCTGAGCGCAGCGAAGAATCCGTTGCCCGGCGGATCAGGTTGGGGGCGGCCCGGCGGCTGAAGCCGCGGCAACAACGGGCAAAGCCCGCCTACGCGGGCTGACGGGCGGCCCTAAGGGGCGGCTGGCGCTGGTCGCTACACCTTGTCTCCCAGCGGCCCCGGCCTTTTAGGTTGCTGCGTATAGGGTCGCGGATGCGCGCCCCAATGGATTCTTCGCTGCGCTCAGAATGACAAATCTTATACTTTCTGCTAATAATATACATTATACCGGTCTGTAATTGGACTCCGATCTATCGCGGCCGGCCAGCCCAGGTCGCACCCCCAACAAATCAGCCCGCCGGACACTCCGGCGGGCTGACGAGCAAGTGCCCCGGGCGCTTAGGGCGTGCTGCGGACGGTCCGGGCGGCGAAGGCCAGGCCGACGCCGACCAGCAGCAGGATGGTGCCGCCGACGGCCCACCAGTTACTATCCTCGGTGCCCAGCACGAGCGCCGGGCTTTTGGAGTGCGGGGTCACCGTCGCCGTGGCCGGCGGGCCGGGGGTCGCCGTCGCGTGCGGCGGCTCGGTGGCCTCGGGCGGCTCCGTAGCCTCGGGCGACTCCGTCGCGTGCGGTGGCTCCGTCGCCTCCGGCGGCTCGGTAGCCTGTGGCGGCTCGGTGGCCTCCGGCGGCTCCGTCGCGTCCGGCGGCTCGGTCGCCTGCGGCGGCTCGGTGGCCTCCGGCGGCTCGGTCCCTTCCGGGCCCGGCGTGCAAACGGCACCGGCCGCGCCAGCTACGCGGGTCTGCGTATGGCTGGCCCCCCAGCCGTTCACATGCGCCACCGCGGTCAGCACCGACCCGCAGGGCGCCTGGGCCGTCACCCGTACCTGGACCGTGACCGTGACGGTGCCGTTCGCGGGCACGGCGACTGCGCAGTCAACTTTCTTGCCGTCGCCGTCGCTCGCGCACCCGCTGGAGGCGCTGACGAAGCTGGTATGCTCCGGCACGTTCACTGAGACACTCACGGTGCCGGCCGTCGCCCCGTTGTGCAGGCTGACGGTGTACTGGATCACATCGCCTACCGCGGCCGTGGCCTTGTCGGCTGTGAT
>DATGEF010000829.1:0-13830 GCA_035310405.1 Chloroflexia bacterium
GGACGGGCCGCCGATCGGTCTGCTGCACGCGCGACCGGGCGTCGATCAGGGCAAAGATGCGCTCGCCGGCCGAGAGCCCCTGCTGGAACTGGCTCCAGAACGAGGCGATGCCGGTCAGCGGGAACCAGAAGAGGCCGATGCTCTGCACGAAGAGGAACCAGGTGCCGGCCGAGATGCCGCCGTCGAGCACCTGCAGGCCGCCGAAATAGACGACGATGGCCGTGCCCAGCCCGGCGGCGACGCTCAGCAGCGGGAAGACGGCGCTGAACACGAAGCCGGTGCGCAGGTTGATGCCGTAGGCCTGCTCGTTGACCGTGCGGAACTCGGCGTACATGGTCCCTTCCTGGCGGAAGTTCTTGGCCACGGTGATCCCGCTGATCGCCTCCTGCACCGTCGCGTTGACCCGCGCCCCGCTCCGTTGCGCGCGCAAGATCCAGGCGCGGGCCACCCGGCGGAAGCCGAGGGCGATGCCGACGATCAACGGCGCGATCAGGAAGGTCAGCAGGGCCAGCCCGAGGTTGATGACCAGGAGGACGCCGGCGATCAGGATCACCAGCAGGATCTGGCTGAGCAGGTTGAGCGTCAGCGTGACCACCGTGGCGAAGGCTTCCGTGTCGGAGGTCACCCGGCTGATGATTTTGCCCGAGGCGTTCTCGTCGTAGAATGAGAGGTCGCGGGCCAGCACGGCGCTAAACGCGTCCCGCCGCAGCTGGAGCACGACATCGCCCACGGCGCGGGCCGTCCACCATTGGCGGAAGAAGTTGAACAGCCAGGACAGGCCGCCCGCGCCCAGGATGGCGCCGACGAGCAGGCCCACGGTGTCCAGCCGGCGCACCACGCTCAGGGCGTCGATGCCGCGCGCCAGCAGGAGCGGCAAGGCCGTGTCCATCAGCGAGTTGAGCACGATCAGCCCGGCCACGCCGAGCATAATCTTGAGTTGCGGCCGGAAGTAGCCGGCGATGCGCCCGACCAGGTGGCGGTCCGAATAGGCCCGGTCGTATTCTTCGGCCACCAGGCCGTCCATGAGGAAGCCCATGGGTGCTCCTTAGTAGGCAGTAGGCAGTAGGCAGTAGGCAGTACGACGAGTTGGTAGTCGACAGTACGACGAGTAAGCAGGCGGTAGTACGACGAGTAGGCAATAGACGGGCGGCGGGCAGTGGACTGCTTAGCCGCTGGCGACGGCGGCGGCCACGGGCTCGGGCGCGGCGGGGGCGCTGTCGTAGTGCGCGAAGATGCGGCGGTAGAGATCGCAGCGGGCGAGCAGCTCGGCGTGCGTGCCCTGGTCGATCAGCGCCCCGCCGCGCAGGACCAGGATCTGGTCGGCCCAGCGGATCTGCGAGAGGCGGTGGGTGATCAGCAGCGTGGTGCGGCCGGCCAGGAGCCGCCGGATCGCTTTCTGGATCTCGTCCTCGGTGGCGCTGTCGATGGCGCTGGTCGAATCGTCGAGGATCAGGATGCGCGGGTCGGTGAGCAGGGCGCGGGCGATGGCCAGGCGCTGGCGCTGCCCGCCGGACAGGGTGACGCCGCGCTCGCCCACAAGCGTGTCGTAGCCGTCTTTGAAGCCGGTGATGAAGTCGTGCGCCTGGGCGCCCCGGGCCGCGGCCTCAATCGCCGCCGGATCGGTGCGCTGGCCCCGGCTGAAGGCGATGTTCTCGGCGATGGTGCGCGAGAAGAGGAAGACGTCCTGCTCGATGGTCGAGACCTGCGAGCGCAGGGCGTCCAGGCTCCAGTCGCGGACGTCCACGCCGTCGACCAGGATGCGGCCGGCGTCCACGTCGTAGATGCGGTTGACCAGCTTGGTGAGCGTGCTTTTGCCGGCGCCGGTCTGGCCGACAATGGCCACCGTCTGGCCGGGCGCGGCGCGGAAGGAGACGTGCTGCAGGATCGGCGCCCCCCCGTAGCTGAAAGTGACGTCGTCGAAGACGATCTCGCCGCGGATCGTGCCCGTGTGGCCGCCCTCGTTCTCATCCAGCTCGGTCTCTTCCCGCAACAGGACCAGGAAGCGCTCGGCGGCCGCGATGCCCGACTGGACCAGATTGAAGGTCCAGATCGAGATGCCGGCGGGGAAGCGCAGCAGGCCCATCAGCCCCATGTAGGCGACCAGCCCGCCGACGGTGATCTGGTCTTGCGTGAGGAGGAAGACGCCATGCAGGAAGGCGCCGGCCATGGCGATCGCCAGCAGCAGGGTAGGCAGATAGCGCGCCTGGATCTGGCCGTTGCGCACAAAGTAGTCGCGGAAGGCGCCGGCGTGCGTCGCGAACTTGCGCCGCTCCTGCTCCTCCTGCGCCGTGGCCTTAACCACCTCGATGCCGGTGATCGCTTCGGTCAGGCCGGCATTCATCACGCCGAACTGGCTACGCATCTGGTCGGCCACCGGCTGGAGCCGGCGCGTGTAGCCGCGCAGGGCGACCAGGAAGACGCCCGTGAAGACCACCGGCGCCAGCAGCAGCTGCGGGTTGAGCAGGCTGATGAAGACCAGGGTCATGGCCAGGCCGAGAAAGGACTCGAAGAGGATGTCGAGGCCCGGCACGACCATATCGCTGAGGCGATCGGCGTCGTTCGAGGCGCGGGCCATGATGTCGCCCACGCGCTGGCGGTTGTGGAAGGTCTGGCTCTTGCCCAGGAGGCCGGCGTAGAGCTCGTCGCGCGCATCGCGCTGTAAGCGCTTGCCCAGGAACTCGGTGGCGAAATGGCCGCCCGCATTGAACACGCCGCGGACGAGCACCGTGCCGACGATGGCCAGCGCGATGCCGCCCAGGGCGGCGCGATCCGGGTGCGGGCGCAGCACTTCGTTGAAGGCCAGGCCGGTGAGCGCCGGGAGGGCGGCGTCGAGCGCCGTCGAGACGAGGAGCGCGCCGGCTGTGCCGGCCAGCAGCATCTTGAAGCGCCCCAGGTGGGACACGATCCAGCGCACCGGGCTGCTGCGATCGTAGGCATAGGCGCCGGCCACGCTAAATTCGCGCTTGATCAACGAGGGGCCCTCCCGTAGACGGCTGGGGCCGGCCACCCCGGCCGGCGAGTAGAACAAGTGTTCAGCCGCTAGTGTAGCAGAGCCCGCCAGACGAGTCAATCGGTCCTGAGACTGACTTTCGTTCAGACCACCGCCGGGGGTTATAGCGCAGCCGGGCCGCGCAGTGCGCGCCACCGGGTCACCAGGTCCTGGGCCGCCGCGGGCCACTCCGGGAAATCAAAGGCGAAGCCGGCGTCGCGGAGGCGCCCCGGGACGACACGGCGGCTCTTGAGCAGGAGCTCCGTGTCGGTGCGCAGGACGAACGCCCCGATCTCGGCCATCCAGCGCGTCGCCGGCAGACCCACCCGGGTGCCCCAGGCCGCGCGCAGGGCCGCCATGAAGTCGCGCTGGAGCAGGGGGTGCGGGGCGCAGAGGTTGACCGCGCCGGCCAGATCCTCCCGCGCGATCAAGAAAGCCACGGCGCGCACGAAGTCGCGTTCGTGGATCCAGGACACAAATTGGCGGCCGCCGGCCACCGGCCCGCCCAGGCCCCGGCGGGTGAGGCCGAGCAGCACGTCGAAAATCCCGCCGCGGTCGGGGCTCATGACGATCGCGCTGCGCAGCGCGACCTGGCGCGTGTGGGGGGTAGGCGCCTCCCGTTGCGCGCGCTCCCAGGCCTGCGCGATCGCGACGCTGAACTGCCAATATTGCGGGGCGTTTGCCTCGCCGCCGCCGATCTGGCCGGTCGCCTCGTCGTTGGGCGCATCGAAGCGGTGGGCGTAGATCGTCGCGGTGCTCATTTGCAGCCAGACTCGCGGGGGGCGCGCCGCCCGGGCAATGGCCTGCCCCACGACCCGCGTCGAATCCCGTCGCGAGCGCATCATCGCCTCCAGGTTGGCCTTCGTATAGCGGCAATTCACGCTGCGCCCGGCGAGGTTGACCACGACATCGGCGCCGTCGATCTCGCCGGCCCAGCCGGCCAGGGTGCGGCCATCCCAGGGCACGCTGCGCGCCGCGCTCGTGCCGCCGCGGCTGAGGACCACGACGTCATCGCCGCGCGCCAGGAATGCGCGGCTGAGCAGGTTGCCGACCTGCCCGCTGCCCCCCGGAATCACGATCTTCATCAGCTTGGCCCCCCATATCCGCGACTGCCCCCTCGATCTCTTCGCCGCCGCTCCATTATAGATCTAATCTACGGAATTATCAATACATTCAGTAAAGAATGAAATTAAGCAAACTTGCGCACCAGAATTTGGTAGGGGTGGATGCCCGGCGGCTGAAGCCGCGGCAACAACGGGCGAAGCCCGCCTACGCGGGCTGACGGGCGCCCCTAGTTTTACAGAGCTGCGAGCGCGAAAGCTACGGGCCTTGAGGCCCGGTAGATGAAGCGCCGTCAGGGCGGGCCAGGGCGATCGATGGCTAACCCAAGTCTGGTGTAACTAGAACATGTGTGTTATAATAGGAGCAGGACTACCGCGCTGGCCGCGGTGCGGGGGCTACGCCGGTTCGGGACCACTTTCCCCCGTATTGGTGCCCCGCTGCTGCCCGCTGCCTCCTCCGTCCGAAAGGGCCCGCCGATGCTCGTCCACCAGACATTCAAATACCGCCTGGCTCTCAACCGCGCGCAAGCGGCCGCGCTGCGCGAAACGTTAGATCGTTGTCGGGAACTCTACAACGCCGCGCTCCAGGAACGCCGGGACGCCTACCGACTGGCGGGCCAGACGCTCACCTTCGCCCACCAGTCAGCGGAACTGCCCGCCGTCAAGGTGGCGCGGCCCGAATACCGGGGCGTCTTCAGCCAGACCTTGCAGGACGTGTTGCATCGCCTGGATCGGGCCTACCGGGCCTTCTTTCGCCGGGTGGCGGCCGGCCAAACCCCGGGCTTCCCCCGCTTTGCGGGCCGTAATCGCTATGATTCGTTCACCTATCCCCAGTACGGCAACGGGGCGACGCTGGCCTATACGGGCGGCAAGTGGGGCACCCTCACCCTCGCCAAGTTGGGCACCCTGAAAGTCCGCATGCACCGCGCCGTGGCGGGCACGATTAAGACGGTGACGATCCGCCGCGACGGCGACCACTGGTTTGTCTGCTTCGCCTGCCTGGTCGAAGCCGTCCCCTTGCCGGACACCGCCACGCTGACGGGGGTGGACCTGGGGCTCTTACACTTTGCGACCTTGGCTGATGGGTCGACGATTGAGAACCCCCGGTATCTGCGCCGGTCCCTGAAGAAGCTCAAGCGCGCTCAGCAGCAGCTTGCTCGCGCGCAGAAGGGCACCCATCGCCGGGCGCGGGCGAAAGCGGTGGTGGGCAAACTCCATCGCCACGTCCGCCAGCAGCGGGCCGACTTCTGCCACAAAGCGGCCCGCCAGTTGGTGAACACCTATGGGACGGTGGTGTTTGAGGACTTGGCGGTGCGCAACATGGTGCAAAACCATAGCTTGGCGCTGTCGATTAGTGACGCGGGGTGGCGGCAATTCACCCAGTATTGTGTCGTCAAGGCTGCGAGCGCCGGGCGGCAGGTGCTGTTTGTGAACCCGCGCTATACCTCGCAAACCTGTAGCGGCTGCGGCGCGATCCGCAAGAAGGAGCTGTCCGAGCGGTGGCACTCGTGCGCGTGTGGCACCGAACTGGACCGCGACCATAACGCCGCGATCAATATCGCCCGGCTCGGATGGAGCCAACGTGCTCACGGGCACGTAGAAGCCGCGGGCCTTTAGGCCCAGCGGTACATCACAATTGACTTCCCCGGTCAAGGGTAGTATACTGTAATTAATTAAACGATCGGTGAATTATCGGCGGCGGTGGGCTTCGGCAACACCGCGCCGCAACGCGCACGGGAGGCGCTCTCTATGCCACTTCCACGCTCCGTGGCCCGCTTCAATCGGCAGGTAACCAATCGGCTGCTGGGTCGCCTGGCCCCGTATCTGCCGGGCTTTGGCGTCGTCTTGCATACGGGACGCAAATCACGCCGCTCGTACCGCACGCCGGTGAATGTCTTTCGCCGCGGCAACGGTTACGTCATCGCGCTCACGTATGGACCAGAGGCGGATTGGGTGCGTAACGTCCTGGCGAGTGGTGGCTGCAAGTTGAAAACGCGCGGGCGCACCAACCGGCTTACCCGTCCTCATCTCTTCCACGACGAAGCTCGTCGCACGATGCCCGCGCACGTCCGCCTGGTACTCGGCCTGGCTCACGTCTACGACTTTCTCCAGCTGGAGAAAGCGACAGACGCGAAGTGAGGATCATCCTCACGCCTCCCCCGGCGGCCCTATAACCCCGGGCAGATCCTGGCATCGGTGGCGATGCGCCACCCCGCCCATTTGATATCCGCCGGGAAGCCGTAGAGGATAACAGTCAGCCCGTCGCGAGCCTGCACTTCAGCCTGGGCGTAGGCTTTCAGGAAGGCACAGGGCCAAGCGGCGCATCAATTTGTCCAGCTCGCTGTTGATCGGATAGTCCTCCCCCGGCCGCGGGGTGCCAGGCCTCCCGGCTCAGGGCGTCGCGCGATCGCCGCCGGCGCCCGCCGCCGGGGGTGACCCGGTGGGGCCGGCCACACACCCCTGGCCGGCCACGATCACACACTCCTCAAACCGCACACACCCGCAGTTCAGCCCTTCCTCCAGGACCCGTTTCATGGCCTGCGCGCGCGCAATCAAGGCTTCCACCTCCGGCAGTTTCGCGGCCGCCAGCGCCTGCCAGCGCGCGGACGGGGTCACTGCCGGTCCAAAGCCATGCAGCAGCACGCCGATCTCGGCCACCGTAAACCCCGCCTGCTGGGCCACGGCGATCACCGCTAACTGCTGCAGCACTCCCGGATCATAATAGCGGCGTGTCTGGCGGCGGCGCGGCGCGTCCAGCAGCCCCACGCTTTCGTAATAGCGCAAGGCCGAGGGGCGCAGCCCGGCCCGGCGCGCGACCTCGCCGATCGTCAATTCTGCCATCCCAATTGCCTCCGTTTCCCTCTTGACTTCAAGTGTACTTTAAGTTGTACACTAAAAACTATGGGGACCGCAAGGCCGGGTGCGCGGCCGCTTTTTGCAGCGGGAAGGCGGGGCGGATGCGTAGTCCGCCCTTATGCGCGACAGCGGTCTGGGTGGTAGGGGCACGACGTGCCGTGCCTATACGCAGCAACCGAAGCGCGCGGCCGGGTCGTGGGGCGAGACGCCTAGTGCAGGTTCCGGCGACCTATTGGGGTTAGGTATCGAGGAGTGAGCACCCCCAGGTGCGAACGGCGGGGCGCGACCCGTTCGCACCTGGGGGTGCTCCCTCCTCATTCCCCCATAGCTGGCTTGATCCTGCACTAGCGGCTTTAGCCGCTAGGCGTCCCGTGCAAAACTAGGCCGAGCATCCCCCAAGGCCCTGCTTACTCGTCTTTAGTGGGAGGAATTTGTGATGCCAGAACCTGCCAGCGCCGACTTATCCGACTGTTCCTGTGATCCGCCCGCCCCGCAGGCCGCCGGCGATCCGCCCCCGCCCCTGGCCTGTGATCTGTCCGCGATCCCGGCCGCCGAGCGCGCGACCCATGCCGCGCGCGCCGCACACCTGCTCGCCACCGCGCAGGCGACCCAGGAGTTGCCCGATGGCTACGCCTTCCGCTACCCGGCGGCGGCCTACCCGCAGGTGGTGGCATTCATCGCCAACGAGCGCCGCTGCTGTCCGTTTTTCACCTTTGTCCTGGCGGTGCCGGCCGGGGCGGCGCCCCTGGAGCTACGGATCACCGGGGCCGCGGGGGTGAAAGTGTTTTTGCGGGCTGTGCTGGGGGTTGTCGCGGCGCTGCCTCGCGCGCGCCCCTGACGCCGGGCACCCACGCCGGCATGACCGGCAGGAGGACTAAATGAGCTTTCGGCTCACGGACCTGACCCTCTCTCGGCCCCTGCGCCTGCTGATCGCCGCCCTGATCGGCCTCAGCACGGCGCTGTTTGTGCTGGGGGTGACGGTGGAGCGGGCGCATGAAGGAGCGGCCGCCGGGCTAGGGCCAGAGGGGGACCCGGCGCGAGAGGCCGCCGAGCATCCCGCGCCGCCTGCGCCCGCGACGACGGTGATCCCGCACCCAATAGACGCATCCCCCACCGCCGGCGCACCCTCGGCGACCCCGCGGCCGGCAACGGCGGTGGTCCCGAGAGCCGCCGTCCCAACCCTCACCGCCACCGCGCCGCCGGCGACCCGGCTGCCGGCCATCGCCAGCGTGCGGCCAGAAGGCGACGCGACCCGGGAAGCCGCCGAGCACCCGGCCACGCGGCCGCTCGCGACGGCCACCATCCGGCCAGAGGGTGACGCCACCCGCGAAGCTGGCGAGCACCCGGCCACGCGGCCGCCCGCGACGGCCACCATCCCGCCAGAGGGTGACGCCACCCGCGAAGCCGCCGAACGCCCAGCCACGGCGCAGCCCGCGACAGCCACTATCCGGCCGGAAGGCGACGCGACCCGCGAGGCCGCCGAGCACCCGGCCACGCGGCCGCCCGCGACGGCCACCATCCGGCCCGAAGGCGATGCCACCCGCGAAGCCGCCGAACGCCCAGCCACGGCGCAGCCCGCGACAGCCACGATCCGGCCGGAAGGCGATGCCACCCGCGAGGCCGCCGAGCACCCGGCCACGCCGAGTCCGCCGGTCGCCCCTGGGGGGAGCACCGTTCCGCCCGGAGTCCCGTCGGAGCACCTGTTCGGCCTGGATTTGGAGAACCCAGCCGTCGTATTCGCCGTGGTGCTCGGGTGGCTGGGGTTGGGCCTCGCCCTCTTCTTTGGCGGGCGGCCCATCCTCATGCTGATCTCGATCGCGGCGGGCCTGACGACTCTCTTCGATCTCGGGGAAGTCGGGCATCAGCTCGCCCTCGGGGATGAGTGGGTGGCCGCCCTGGCGATCGCGGTTACGGTCGCACACGGAGCGTTGTTAGGGGTCGTGCTGTTCGCCCTGACCCGGCGGGCCCATAGTCCCGCACCAGGTCGCTGATCCAGGCGCTGAGGAGCGACACGCCCCGGCCCGTGCCGGGCTGCTCCCACTTACGGTATAATAGGTCCATGGACATCCTCAGCACGTACATCCCCATGGACCGGCGTCAGGCCCTGGCGGCCGGTGCTGTGTTCTCCCCGGCGCGGGATGGCGCGGTACTTGTCGCCGATATCTCCGGGTTTACGTCCCTCACCGAGGCGCTGGCCCGCACCCTGGGCCGGCAGCGGGGCGCCGAAGAGATGACCCAGCAGCTCAACCGGGTCTTCACCGCGCTCATCACGCAAGTCCATTCCTACGGCGGGAGCGTGGTCGGCTTTGCCGGGGATGCCATCACCTGCTGGTTCGACGGCGATGACGGCCGCCGCGCGACCGCCTGCGCCCTGGCGATGCAGCAGGCGATGGGGCCGTTTGCGCGCGTGTCCATCCCCGGCGGCAGCACGATCGGCCTGGCGATGAAAGCGGCGGTGGCGACCGGCCCGGTCCGGCGGTTCGTGGTCGGCGATCCAGCCGTCCAACTGCTGGATGTGTTAGCCGGGGCCACCCTGGAGGCGCTGGCGGCGGCCGAGCACCTGGCCGGGCCGGGGGAAGTCGTGCTCACGCCCCAGGCTGCCGCCACCCTGGCCGGCCTGGCGCAGGTCGGCGCCTGGCATACGGATCCGCGCTGGGGCACGCACGCGGTCGTGCAGTCCCTCGCCGCGGTGGTCGCGCCGCGGCCCTGGCCCGCGCTGCCGCCGGAGCGCTGGAGTGCGGCGCAGGTCCGGCCCTGGCTGCTGCCCGCCGTTTACGAGCGGTTAACCGCCGGGTATGAGGAATTCCTGGCCGACTTGCGGCCGGCGGTCGCCCTGTTTCTCCGCTTTGGTGGCATTGACTACGACGCCGATCCGCAGGCCGGGACCCAGCTGGACGCCTGGATCCGTTGGGTGCAGGCCGTCTTAGGGCGCTATGACGGGGTGCTGATCCAGCTGACGATCGGCGATAAGGGCAGCTATCTGTATGCCGCGTTTGGCGCGCCGGTCAGCCATGCCGACGACGTGACCCGCGCCGTGGCCGCGGCCGCGGAGCTGCGCGCGCCGCCCGCCGCGCTGGCCATGATCACGCCGATCCAGATTGGCATCAGCGCCGGGCGCATGTGGGCGGGGGCCTACGGGGGGGCGGCGAGCCGCACCTATGGCGTGCTGGGCGACGAGACGAACCTGGCGGCGCGGCTGATGCAAGCGGCCGGGCCCGGCCAGGTGCTGGTCAGCCGGACGGCGCGGCGGCGCACCGGCCACCAGTTCCAGTGGGAGCCGCAGCCGCCCCTGCGGGTGAAAGGCAAAGCCGCCCCCCTGACGGTCTTTGCGCTGCTGGACACCCCGGCGCCGTCCGCCCTGCCGTTGCTGGAGCCCGCGGCGGCCCTGCCGATGGTCGGGCGGGCCGCCGAGCTCGATCGCGCCCGGCAGGCCCTGGATCAGGTCGCTACGGGCGCGGGCGCGGTCCTGGGGATCACGGCGGAGGCCGGCATGGGCAAATCGCGGCTGGTGGCCGCGATCGTCGCCGCGGCCCGCGCCCGGGATTGGCCCGTGTATGGCGGGGCCGGCCAGGCCTATGGGACGCCGCCGCCCTATCAGATCTGGCGGCCGATCTGGCGCAGTCTGTTCGGCTTAGACGCGACCGCGCCGGCCGCCGATCAGGCCGCGGCGCTGGCGGTGGCACTGGCCGCGCTGGACCCGGCCTGGGTGCCCCGCCTGCCCTTACTGGGCCCGCTGGTCGATCTCGCCCTGCCCGATACGCCGCTGACCGCCGCCCTGGACAGTGCTACCCGGAAAGCGTCCCTCGAAGCCCTGCTCGTCGATTGCCTGCGGGCCTGGACCGGCCACGCCGGGGCCGCCCCGCTGCTGCTGGTCCTGGAAGACGCTCACTGGATCGACCCGCTCGCCGCCGACCTGCTGGCGGCGGTGGTCCGGGCCATGGCCGGGTGGGCGCTGGGCCTCGTGCTCGCGTACCGCCCGGGGTCCGCCACGGAGCAGCCTCTCGCGCGCCTCCGGGATCTGCCCTATGTGCAGGAGATCCCGCTGACCGAGTTTACCCCCGACGAAGCGCGGCACCTGATCGCCGCGAAGCTGGCCGCCGTGAGCGGCGAGGCGGCCAGTGGGTCCGAGGCCCTCGTCACCCAGGTGCTGGAGCGCGCCGGCGGCAATCCCTTTTACATCGAAGAGCTCCTCAACTACCTCTACGACCGGGGCCTCGATCCGGCCGGCCCGCTGGCGCTGGAGCAGCTGGACCTGCCGGATAGTCTCCAGAGCCTCTTGCTGGGCCGGATCGATACCCTGGCCGAGCGGCAACAAATCACGCTGAAGGTGGCCAGCGCGATCGGGCGGCTGTTTCGCCCGAGCTGGTTACGGGGGATGTACCCCGAATTAGGGGATCTGGATACGGTGCTGGCCGATCTTGACGTGCTGGACGAGATGGACCTGACGCCGCTGGATCAGCCGGCCCCCGAGATCGCCTACCTGTTCAAGCATCTCCTGACCCAGGAGGTGACCTATTCCAGCCTCACCTACGCCATGCGCGCCCACCTGCATGAGCAATTCGCGGCCTTCCTGGAACGATCGGTGGGCCCCGTCGCGTCGCCGCCCCTGGAGGTGCTCGCCTATCATTACGGGCGCAGCGAGAACGAGGACAAGCAGCGGGAGTACTTCCACAAGGCCGCCGATGCCCTCGCGGCCGCCTTTGCCAACGCGGGGGCGTGTTATTATTACGAGCGGCTGTTGCCGCTCTTGCCGGCCGCGGAGCAGATCCCGGTGCTCCTCGCGCTGGGCGGAGTGCGAGAGCTGATCGGCGACTGGGAGGTGGCCGGATCGCACTACCAGGCGGCGCAGGCCCTCGCCGCGGCCCAGGAGGACCCCGCCCTGCAAGCCCGCGCCGTCTACCGGCACGCCGTGATCCAGCGCCGCCAGGGCGCCTACCCCGCCGCGCGGCAGGCTCTGGATGCGGCCCGGGCGCTTTGCATGGAAGCGGACTCGGCGCCCTGGGCGGTGCGCCAATTGGGGCCCGTGCTGATAGAAACGGCCTATCTCCACCAGCTCCAGGGCGAGTATGATCCGGCGCGCCTGCTCTATAACCAGACGCTGGCCCTGGGCCAGGCCCACGCCGATCGCCCGATCCAGGCCAGCGCCCTCAACGGCCTCGGCAGCCTGGCCCTGGCGCAGGGCGAGTATGCCCGGGCGCGGGTCCATTATCTGGAAAGCCGGGCCCTGGCCGCCGACAAGCCGGCGCTCGCCATGGTCCTGAGCAACCTGGCCGGCGCGACGTTTATGCAGGGCGAGACCGCGGCCGCCGAAGCCTACATCGGCGAGAGCCTGGTCCTGCGGCGCGAGATCGGCGATCGGGCGGGCATCACGGCCGCGCTGAACAATCTGGGGGTCCTGGCCCACGCCCGCCAGGACTACGCCCGCGCCCGGAGCTACTGGACCGAGAGCCTCCAGATCCGCTGGGAGCTGGGCGACAAAGCCGGGGCGGTGACGACTCTCAACAACCTGGGGGTGCTGGCCGAAGACCAGGCCGAGTACGCGAGCGCCCGTGATTACTACACCCGGGCCCTCGCCATCTCGCGTGAGCTGGGCAATCAATCGGGCATTGCCTGGGCGCTGGCCAATCTCAGTAACGCGGTCTACCGGCTGGGCGACCCCGCGGGCGCCTGGCCGTTGCTCGACGACGCCCTGGCGCGGTTGCGCGCCCTGCAGGACACCGGGCGCCTGGCGCGGGTGCTGAAAGATGCCGGGCTCTTACGGTATGAGCAGGGCGACCACGCCGAGGCGCGCGCCTGCTGGCGGGAGGGCCTCCAGCTGCTCCACAGCCAGGGCGCGCACCAGAATGCCGCCGTCTGCCTGATCGGCCTGGCCGCCCTGGATCGGGAGGCGCCGGACCCGGCGGCGGGCCGCCGGGCCACGGGCCTGGCCGCGGCGGCGGCACGGATGTTGAGCACGCTCGACACGCCGCTGCCGCCGGCGGAGCAAGCCCTCCAGGATCGGACCATCGCGGCTTTGCGCACCCAGCTGGGCGACGCGCCTTTCGACGCGGCCTGGGCGGAGGGGCTGGATCTTTCCTGGCCAGGCGCCGTCGCGGCCGCCCTCGGGCCCGATGTACACTAAATCAATAAGGGGGCATCTGACCATGCGGCGATTCTGGCTGTTGGCTATCGTGGGCGTCGTCATCCTGAGCGGGCTGCTTGTGCGCGGGCTCCCCAGCGGGTGGTCGGGGCCGATCCCCACCCCGGCGCGCCCGCCGGCCCCGGCCGGCCCGGCCGGGCTCTTGAGCGGGCTGCCCCTGGCTTTCGTGCCGGGGGATGGCCCGGGGGCGCCGGGGTACTACACAGCCCGTACCACCGGGGGCAGCCTGGCGTTCACCCCGGCCGGGGTGCGGCTGGCCCTGGCGGAGCCGGCGGCCCCCGGCTGCGGGTCCCAGGGCCGCCCGCTCCGCCGCGCCGGCGGCCGGGCGGCCGTCCCGTGTGCGGCGCCGGCCGGCGGGGGCCACCAGGCCGCGCTCGCCCCCCCGCCGGCGATCCAGCTCCAATGGGCGGGGGCCAACCCCCAGCCGGCCCTCCAAGCCGGGGCCGCCCTGCCCGGCCGAGTCAGCAGCTTCCGGGGCGCCGATGCCACGCATTGGCGCCCCGGCGTGGCGACGTACGGTACCCTGACCTACCAGGGACTGTATCCCGGGATCGACCTGACCTATACCGGGACGGGCCGGGTGCTCAAGGGCACCTATACGGTGGCGCCCGGGGCCGCGCCCACCGCCATCCGCTGGCGCTACGCCGGGGCGCAGCAGGTCACCCTGGACGCCGCCGGCAACCTCCAGATTCAGGTGGGCGGCCGGACCCTGGTAGAAGTGGCCCCGGTCGCCTGGCAGGAGCTCGGCGGCCGGCGCGTGCCGGTCTCCGTCCGCTACCAGCTTG
>DATGEF010000830.1:0-11358 GCA_035310405.1 Chloroflexia bacterium
CCAGGCGGATAGTGGCGATGGCCACGCGCCCGACCGCCGTGGGCGCCAGGTGGCGCAGGGTGATTTGCGTGCCGGCCGCCCCTTCGCCGTCGTCCAGGTAAGGGGCCACGGCCCGGGAGGCCGCCGCCTCGATCATCCAGACGACATAGGGAGTGGCCAGCACCTCCATGTGGGTGTTCCCCATGGCCGCGGCCGTGTGTTGCGCCTCGACGCGCAAGTCGAAGCGGCCCGTGAGCTCGGGTGGTAGATCCTTCATCGAAAACTCTCCTGAAGCCCCCCTTTGGGGCGATGGTCGATATAGGCCGTAGGACCGATCCTTGCCGGCGGGACCGGCGCCCCGGCAGTTGCCAGGCCGAACAAATCTCTCTATAATATAGCAGGTTTCGGACCTTTTGTACGCGCGGCACTAAAGTGAGGCAAGCTATGGGCGAGGGCGGGAGGCCTATTCGGGTCTTGATTGCCGACGACCACTCGGTGTTGCGCGAAGGGTTGCGCATGGTGCTGGAGCTACAGCCCGACCTGGAAGTGGCGGGCGAGGCGGCCGATGGGGCACAGGCCCTCGCCCTGGCCCGGGATCTGCAGCCGGATGTCCTCCTCCTGGACCTGATGATGCCCACCCTGGATGGCCTGGCCGCCCTGGGGCGGATGCGGGAAGTCGCGCCCCGCACCCGTGTCGTCGTGCTGACCAGCTCCGACGACGTGGACCACATGATCGAGGCCCTGCGCGCCGGCGCGCAGGGGTACCTGCTGAAGACGGAGGGCGCCGCGGCCGTGCTGGACGCCGTGCGCGCCGCGGCGCGGGGCGAAGTGGCCCTGGCGCCCCGGGTGGCGGGGGTGCTGATGCGGGCCGTCGCGCAACCGGCGCCCCATCCCGAACAGGCCCTCAGCCCGCGGGAGCGGGAAGTGCTGCAGCTGCTCGGGCATGGTCTCAGCAACAAGCAGATCGCTGCGCAACTCGGGTTGGCCGAGAAAACCGCGCGCGCCCACGTCAGCAGCATCCTGCAGAAGCTGGGCTTTGCCGGCCGGACCCAGGCCGCCCTCTATGCCCGCGAGAAAGGCCTCGTCTGACCCGGGACATTTGTCCCCCCATCCCCCGCCCGTGGACCTACGCCCCAGTGGGTCATTTTTGCCCCTGCGGATGCCCGATCCGGCGGATGTCGCGGCGCCCAGGACTCACTTACAATAACCTTACCGTTGACTTACCATGAAGGGTGGGTCCTGAGTGCAGCAGCGGCTGGCTTGACGACGTTGGCACTCGTCGCACACTTGCTCCCGGTGGGTCTCCCGGCACGCGAAGGAGCGCCCGTATGATCGCCAGTTTCGTGAAGCGTGAAGCGGCCCTGGTCGCCGCCGCCCAGGCCGATCCCGGCGCCTTTGCCGACCTCTACCACCTCTATTACCCCGCGATTTACCGCTTCGCCCAGCGGCATACCGGCGACCCGGTGCAGGCGGAAGATATCGCGGCCGATACGTTTCTGGCCGCCCTCAAAGCGCTCCCCCATTACGAGTGGCGGGGTATTCCCTTTAGCGCCTGGCTCTATCGTATTGCCGCCACCGTCATCGCCGGCCAGCATCGGCGCAACCACGGGATCGCCTATGTGCCCCTCGAACACTCCCTCTTTCCGTGGAGCGAGCCCGTCTGCGACGACCCGGGGCCGGACGCGTGCCTGGAACAGTGGGAGCAGCACCAGCGCGAGCGCGACCTGCTGCGGGGCGCCCTCCGGCGGCTGACCTGCGATCAGCGGCAGGCGATCCTGCTGCGCTATGGCGGCCTCGACCTCCGGCCGCTGGCCGAGGTGGCCGCCCGCATGAACCGCAGCGAAGGGGCGGTCAAGCTCTTGCTACACCGCGGCGTGGCGGCCCTGCGCCGCGCCATGATCGATCGCGAACACGGCTGTCAGCGGAGGGCGCAAAGGTAGCCGCGCTCGCACTCGAGATAGATCACGCCATCGGCGATCGCCGGGCTTACGTCCACCGCGTTGTTCAGGGGGTATTTCCAGATCTCCTGTCCCGTTTGCGCGTCCAGGGCGTAGAGATAGCCGGCCATCTCAAACCCCCGGAATGACCACTGGCGTCCGGTACTGGGGATATAGATAATCCCGTCCGCGATCGCCGCCGCGTACCGATTGGAAGCCACGTCCACCTGCTGGAAGGTCCAACGCTCCACGCCGGTCTGGCGATCCACGGCATGGAGCCCGCTCCCGGTGGTGACGTAGACCGTCCCGTAGGCCACCGCCGCCACGGCTAAGTCGAGACCGCCGATCGCGGACTGCCACTGCACGTGGCCCGTCTGGGCGTCGACGGCGTAGAGGATCTCTTCGTCACTCACGAAATAGACCACCCCGTCCACCACAGTGGGTGACGCAGATACGTCGCCCGGCACCGGCAAGACCCACTGCACTTGACCGCTGGCGCGGTTCAGCGCATAGAAGGACCGGGGGGGGTTGGCGTTGCGATTCTGCCAGTCGAGCCGATCGGTGCCGAAATAGACCAGCCCGTTGGCGATGGCGGGACTATAGGGCACCCCGCCCGTGACGGCCGCGCGCCAGCGCTCGTGTCCGGTTTGGCCGTCGAGGGCGTAGACGGCTTCTTTGAGGCCCCCCACGTAAACCACGCCCCCCACCACGATCGGATTAGCGAGCCCCGCATAATCCAGAGCGCAATCGGCCACGCTGAACTCCCATTGCTCTCGGCCGGTGGCCCCATCCAGGGCATATACCGTCTCTCGGGTTGTCGCGTAGACCACGCCATCGGCGATCGCGGGCGACGCAGCGTCAAAGTCGTCGGCCGCAAAATCCCACCTTTCCTGCCCGCTACGCGCATCCAGCGCATAGACACCCTGCTCAGGGTCGCCAAAATAGACCCGGCCACCGGCGATCGCCGGCGTGGAGGCGATCACGCCGTGTCCCACCGGGAATCGCCACAGCACATGCGGTTGCTGGGGTACACCAGTGGTCCGATAGACGCCGCTGCCGTGGACGTCGGCTCTAGCCATCGCCCCATTCGAGTTGGGCAACGGATCGGCAAAGGGGGTGGGGATGGTGGCGGGCCGCGGAGCAGGACCCTCGCCCACGCGGCAACCGGGTACGAACAGCAGGGCCCCGACAGCGGCCGCCCGCCAAAGGGTTAGTTGGGCCATCAATAGGTGGCCCAACCAGCACAACAGATAAAAAGCACCTCGACGACACAGCAGAGGGATGCGCTCAGGAGCAGACCGTATGCGACCGGGGGATCGCGCTTAAGGAAGACGAGGAAGCCGATCGCGGCACTGGCCGGCGGTACTAACGCCACCGGGACGCAGGTATCATAGCGCATATTAAAGAGGAAATATGAGCCAATGTCTAGTGGCACGGCCACGAGGACGTAGAGGAGGGCCACTTCCAGGCCGCTCGGGTGCGTGGATCGCTCTAACCCCCCTGGAGGAGGATCGGCTGGCGGGGAAACGGCTGGAGGTTCGTTCATACCCCTAGCTTACAGCCGGCGCTGGTCCTCCACAAGGCCCTGAGGACCGGCGCCGGCGCACCTGAGTGCGTCTAACTACTGGTCACTCGTTATTCGCCAGCACGGCGTGTGCCGCGTCGAGCCGCGCCAGCGTCTGCTCCCGGCCCAGCAAGATCATCGTGGCGATCTTATGGGGCCACGCTGGCCGCCGGGCCACAACTCGCCGGGCCGGTGACTGACAAGTAGACGATTTTGGCGATCTGGCCGCGGGTGGCCTGGTTGTACTGGCGGAAGTAGGGGCGGTTGGTGCCGTCGCACGGCTCGCCCGGCCCGCCGCAGCTGTAGCCGGAGATCACCCCCTGGCAGTAGGCCGCCTCCACGAACTGATAGAACGCCGTACCGGGTAGCACGTCCTCGAAGCTGCCGATTACCGGGTTGCGCAGCGCCCAGCCGGCGGCGACCACGTCGATCTTGCTCAGTTGGCCACGGGTGACGTTGGCATACGGCCGGAAGTAGGGGCGGTGGGCGCTGTCGCAGGGCTCGTTCGGCCCGCCGCAGTTGTAGCCCGAGACGATATTGTCGGCCCCCGCCGTCTCGACGACCGCGAAGAAGGGGTTCGACGGTAGCACGTCGGCGAAGGTGTGGTTGCCGCCCGCCGGCGTCACGATCGCCTTGCCGTAGCCCAAGACGACGATCTTGACCATCTGCGCGCGCGTCGTATTATTGTAGGGGCGGAAGCTGAAGGTGCCGTCGCCATTGCTGTAGCCCGAGACCACCCCGTGGCAGGCCAGGTAGAGCACCGGCGTGTAGAAGTAGTCCGTCGCGTGGACGTCGGTGAAGGTGAGCGGGCAGGGGGTGGCGCTGGGGCTGGGGGTGTTCGTTACCGGCGGCGTGGCACTCGGCGGCAACGGCGTGCCGCTGGGCGGCACGGCAGTGTTTGTTTTCGTCGCCGTGGGACTCAGCGGCAGCGGCGTATTTGTCGGCGGTGTCGGCGTATTACTCGCCGTCGCCGTGGCCGTCGGTGCAACGGTCGTGCTCGTCGGCGGGACCACCGTCGCTGTGTTCGACGGCGACGGCGACGGCGTGGCCGTGTTGGTCGGCGTGCGCGTCTGGGTGGCGGTCGGCGGGGTGCCGGTCACGGTGGGCGTCGCCGTGGGCGGTGGCCCGCCCGGGTCGGTATAGGGGTCGCCGGCGGGTTTGCTACGGCTGTCCCACCACATGGGCAAGACGAGACTGTCGGTTGCGGCCAGGCCAGCATAGTCGCCGATGAAGTTGTAGGGCAGCGACGGCACATCGGCCACCGGGCTTTCGTTCCAGGTTGCACCTTCGTCCGTTGACGACGCCTGATACCAGCGGTGCAGGAAGTCGTTGGGGTCCTCACGGCGGTCATGCCAACCCACCCAGAGCGTGCCGTTGGGCGTCACTGCCAGCCAGGGGTAGTACTGGTCCTTGTTCGCCCCATCAGGGTCGGCGTTGATCTTCTGCGCGGCCGTGAAGGTCGCGCCGCCGTCTGTCGAGCTACGGAAGAGGATATCGCTGTGGTTGCCGATACCTCCACCGCAGGAGTAAGTACCGGTTGGCTCAAGATCGCCGCCGGAATAGATCATGTAAACCCGCAGGGGGTCGGACGGCTTCACGCCCAGGATGGGGCTGCTGCGCGAGCGGAAGGCCGCGCCACCGCTCGTGTAGCAGAAAATGCCCCGCCCATTCTGGGAGGAGACGCACGCGCCGCCCTGGATCACGGGCAGGACGGTATAGGTAAAGGTCGCGCCGCCGTCGGTGGAGCGCGCGACCACATTTTGCACGCCCGCCGCGCAGCCGACGTTGATGTTGTTGTACTGCTGATAGCCGACGTAGAGCGTGCCGTCGGAGGCGACGCGCGGTTGGCTGCCCTGCTCAAAGCCCGTGGATGAGATGACATCGCCGACGAAGAAGGACGGGCTCCACGTCAGGCCGGTGTCGGTCGATTTGTAGCCTTTGATGCGGTTGCTGGCGTTTTCGTCGGTATAGGTCAGGTAGACAATGCCGCGGCGTGGGCTATTGACGCCGTTATCCACGACGATATTGGGGCGATCGTTCGTCTGGACGTTGGTAGGCGCCCGCCAGGTCGCCCCGTTATCGGTCGAGCGGATGATATAAGTGACGAAAGGGCTGGTATTGAGAATGATGGCGTAGACCGCGCCGTCATAGGCATAAGCTACGCCCGGGTCGCAACAGGCGGCGGGCACCCCGTAGACAGACGCATCGGCGGCCGTCCAGGTCTGACCTCCGTCGCTGGTGCGGTAGATGCCGACGCCGGCGGTCATGTAATCGTTCGAAGTGCCAATGGCGTACTGGCTATTCGTCGGGTTGATGTCGATCTGGAATTCATTCTGCTCGGTGTTGAAGGCGGGATTGGACTGGCGGACGTCGGGGCCGTAGGCGGGTCGCAACCCGCCGAACAGGCCGGGCACCGCCGAGCCAGCTGCTTGCTGCAGGCGGCTCTCGTACTCCGCGGTCCAAATATTGTCGTATTTGCCGTGGTTGGCGGCAAGCCAGGCATCGCTGAAAGGGTTGGGGCGGGGCGGC
Source organism: Chloroflexia bacterium (assembly GCA_035310405.1). Classification (GTDB taxonomy): domain Bacteria; phylum Chloroflexota; class Chloroflexia; order QHBQ01; family JAICKM01; genus JAICKM01. The sequence continues at coordinate 6,010 of DATGEF010000830.1, forward strand.
TGGGGCGCGCCCACAGGGGCGGGGAGCGGCACCGGTGCGGCGCGGGCGCCCGCCCGATTCTGCGCGGTGGGCCCCGGGGCGGCAACGGCTACGCTTGCCAGGACGACCAGGATCGCGATCCGCCTCAACATAGCTGCGTTCTCCTTCTATAAGCCGTCCTCAGCGGTCACTCGCCAGCGCGGCGTGCGCGGCGTCGAGCCGCGCCAGGGTCTGCTCCCGGCCCAGCAAGATCATCGTATCGTACAGCGGCGGGCTCTCTTTGCGCCCGGTCACTGCGACGCGTAGCAGCATAAACAGGTCGCCCGCCTTCTTGAAGCTTCGCTCCTCGGCTAGCTGGCGTATGCCGGCCTCCCAGGCCTCTTTGTCCCAGGGCCAGGGCAGTGCGGCGTGCCATGCCCGCGCGGCGGCCAGGTGCGTGCTGAGCGCCGCCGAGTCGAACTGCTTGCTGCTGAACAGTGCGCGATCGTACTGCGGCGCGGCAAAGAAGAACGCCGCTAGGTCGTCGAACTCGCCGAGGAGCTTCAGCCGGTCCTGCAGCACCGGCAACACTTCCCGCACCTGGGCGGGCGTATACCGCGTGTAGGGCTGGAGCCGCTCCGCCAGCTCGTCCACGGCGAGGGTGCGGATATAGTGGCCGTTCATCCAGATCAGCTTGTTCATGTCGAAGACCGAGCCGGATTTCAGTACACGCTCCGGGCTGAAGACGCGGACAAACTCGGCCAGGCTGAAGATCTCCTGGCCGTCCGGATGCGACCAGCCCAGCAGGGCCAGGAAGTTGAGCAGGGCCTCGGGCAAGAAACCGCGCTCCCGAAAGCCCTCCAGCCGGGTCTTGTCCGGGCTTTTGCGCTTGGAGATCTTGCTCCGGTCGTCGTTCAGCAGCAGCGGTGTATGGGCGTAGACGGGCAGGTCCCAGCCGAAGAACTGGTAGAGCAGGATATGCTTCGGCGTCGAGGAGATCCACTCTTCGCCGCGCATGATGTGCGTGACCTGCATCAGGTGGTCGTCGACCACGACCGCCAGGTGATACGTTGGGAAGCCGTCCGATTTCATCAGCACCTGGTCGTCGATCAGGCGGTTCTCGAAGCTGATCTCGCCGCGCACCAGGTCGGTGAAGGTCGTGACCCCCGTGTCGGGCATATGCATGCGCACGACGTGGCGCTCGCCGGCGGCCAGGCGGGTCTGCACCTCCGCCGGCGGCAGGGCGAGACAGTGGCGGTCGTAGCGGGGCGGCTCTTTGCGGGCCTCCTGCTCTTTGCGCATCGCCGCCAGCCGCTCCGGGGTGCAAAAGCAATAATAGGCGTGGCCGGCGGCCACGAGCATTTCGGCATGCGCTTTGTAGATCGGCAGCCGCTCGGACTGCCGGTAAGGCGCGTGGGGGCCGCCGACGTCCGGCCCTTCGTCGTAGCGTAAGCCGGCCCAGCGCAGCGCGTCGAAAATACGCTGCTCCGAGTGGGGGTCGTAACGGACCTGGTCCGTGTCCTCCATGCGCAGGATGAACTGGCCGCCCGTCTGACGGGCCAGCGCATAACTGAACAACGACTGGTAAGCGGTGCCGACGTGGGGATCTCCGGTGGGTGAAGGGGCCACCCGGGTGCGCGCGGGGAGCATAGGATTCCTCCTTGCTGGCACAATAGCTTGGCGTAGTGTGGCGTGAGTGGCCACCGGTGAGGGTACACGATTCCCTCGACGCGGCTACTGTGCTTCGATTATACCCCAGCTCGCCCGCCGGCGGCAATCCGGCGGAGGGCGGAGGCGCTTCCGCCCCGGGGCGGAAGTGGCTAGGGCAGACGGAGATCAGTGATCAGGAAGCCGAGCGGGCGGGCGTCCCGCGTGGAGACTCCGGCGTCGATCGGCGTGATCGGCGGCATATCGCTCTGGAAGGTAATTTCACTTTGCCCCGCCGGCAGGCTGAGGGTGCCCGCGTCATAGGGTTGCTGATCCGGCCCGAGCGTGATCACTGAGCGCGTCTGGCCGTTCACGCGTACCGTCAGGTGGGCGTGGCTATGGAAGGCCGCCGCCGTGAATTGCAGGTGCCAGGTCACCGGAGTCGGTGTCAGGACTTCGAGCTCCGCTTGTTGCGCGTTACTCCAGCGCCAGGTGCGCCCGCCCCGCGTTTCCGGGGCCTGCCAGCCATTCCCCAGCCAGATCAGCGGCCCGGCCGGCGTCACGGCGGGTACACGGTAGGCGGTCAGCTGGGCATCGTCATACACGACAGCCGCGGCATCGGGGAAGAGGCGGTGCAGGTACGCTTCGACTGCCGGCCGGTCGCCGGGCTGCTCATAACTTTCATCCGTTTTGTAAAAGACGATATAGGGCATCTGATAATAATTCAGCACGGCGAACGGCGCGAACGGCGGCACGATGTCATGCGCCGGCACGTTGTTGAGCGCGATGAACTGGTAGAAGGGCGAGGCGGAGTCCAGATAGTAGTCGTGAACTCGTCGGGCCACATATCCCCCAATGATCTTCTTCTGGTGAACCGTCTGGTTAAGCATCCGCGCATGGTCCCGCAGATAATGGCTGGTGATCGGCAGCTCGAGGATCCCAAAGTCGCCGGGCTGCGCCGCCAGCTGGGAGAAGAAGGGCGAGATGTCGACCGCCTGCACCGGCTGGGGGATGACCGCGAATTCCCCGAGCGGCAGCAGCACCAACCCGGCCAGCATCACCCCCGCCAGCAGGCCGGGGCCCCAGGCCCCGCGCAGCCGGGTGCCGACCTGCCGCGCCACGGCCACTAGGTACGCCGCGCCTACGCCCGCCAGCACATCCAGACCCAGGTTGGCCAGCAGGACGAAGCGGCGCGGCACCCGCGCAATCGCGAGGAAGGGCAGGTTGCGGACAAAGTAGTAGGGCAGCGGGATGCCGGTGGTATGCGCCACATCTGCTGCCTCACTCCATTGCAGATAGGGTCCGAGGGCCAGTACGGCCCCCCCGAGGAACAAGATGCCCCAGAAGAGGCCGCGACGCCGTAGACGCGCCGCGCCCAGCGCCCCCAGCATCAGCGCCGTGATCCCCAGGGTGCCCATGAACCAGACCGGGGGATTCATGCGCGGGTCCTTGACCACGGTGAACAGATCGAACGGGGTCAGCGAGAAGCGGACCTCGTAATCCAGCCCGCTGACGAGCTCAAACGTCGCATCCGTGCTGGCGCGGATGGTCGCCAGCAGAAAAGGCGCGACGAGGATCGCCCAGGCGACCAGCACCGCGCCGGTCGCGATCAGTACCGGCCGCCACTCCCGCGGGCGCTCGGCGACCCGCACCAGGGCGAGGAGGCCATAGGCCAGCAGCAAGTAGAGCGTCCAATACCAGCTGGTGAACGTCACGGCGATCAGGCAGCCGAGTGCCAGGACGCCATGCGGGACTCGGCGGGGCGTGCCCGCGGGCGGGTAAAGCAGTTGGTGCAGGAAAAGGATGCCGAGGGGTAGCCATTCGATGGGGATTAGCTCCAGCTGGGCCTCGTGCAGGTGATACTGGTGGAACGGGCCGAAGGTGAACAGCACCCCGGCCACCAGGCCCCCCGCCGTACTTCCCGTCAGGTAGCGGACGAGCCAGAACATGGCGCAGCCCGTCAAGATGAAATGCCCCAGCACGAGCAGGTTATAGCCGAGAGTGGGCCCGACCGCGGGGCTGGTGAGCAACAGCACCGGCAGCGCCAGCAGCGCGTTGAGCGGCTGCAAGGTATGGTAATAGAGGGGCAGGGGATTGGCGGCCGCGCGGTAGGGATAATAGAGCATATCCGTATAGAACGGATTGTTATGGCGGTCCAGCAGCGCCGTCTTGACCCACCAGAGGTCCCAGCGGCTGACGTCGGCGTCCGCCGTGATGCCGGCGATCAAAGTATGCGGCAGGTCGAGGATCAGCGGCCAGGTCAGAATCACCGTCAGCCCGGCAAAAAACAGGACCGGCCCGAGGGCCGCGAAGAACCGTTGAGGACCAGGGTAGAGGCGCATCCGGGCAATTATACGGTAGCAGGCGGGCCCACGACAAGGGTCGCCTGCCTACGTTATCACCCCGATGTGGATGGTGAGGTACTGCCGCAACTCCGGGGGAACGATCACCCCAAGTTTCTCTTCCATGGCGGCGATCGCCTGTGCCATTCACCCCACTTTTATCTATTCTATTGGGTGCGCGCCCGGCCGGCCCGCGGCCGGGCGCGCGGCGCACAACTAGCGCGGCGCGGCAGGCGGGCAGGCCCCGCCCGCGCCCAGCGATCGGTCGACGATCTTGGCGATCTGCCCCCGCGTGGCGTTATTATACGGGCGGTAGTAGGGGCGCTGCAAGTTATCGCAGGGCTCGCCCGGCCCGCCGCAGGCGTAGCCACTGACCACCCCATGGCAAGCCGCCGTCTCCACGAAGCGGTAGAACACACTCCCCGGCGCCACATCCGCGAACGTGCCCACTGCCGGGGCGAGCAGCGGCCAGGTAGCGGCCACCACATCGATCTTGCTCAGTTGGCCGCGCGTGACGTCAGCACTGGGACGGAAGTAGGGCCGGTTGAGACTGTCGCAGGGCTCGCCTGGGCCGCCGCAGGCGTAGCCGCTGACGATGGCGTCCGCCGCCGCCGTCTCGATCATGGCGAAGAAGGGCTGGCTCGGCGGCACGTCGGCGAAGGTGTAGGCCCCGCCCGCCGGGGTGACGATCGGCTTGGCGAAGCCGAGCACGACGATCTTGACCATCTGCGCGCGGGTGGTGTTATTGTAGGGCCGGAAGGTGCCGTCCGCGTAGCCGGAGATGACCCCGTGGCAGAACAGATAGGTCACGGGAGTGTAGAAATAGTCGGTGGGATGCACGTCCGCGAAGTTACTCGTGCAGGGGGTGGGGCTGGGGCCAGGCGTGTCCGTCGGCGCCGGCGTGCTGGTAGCGGTCGGCGTAACGCAGGAGTTGGTATAATGCTCCGTCAGCGTTTGCCTATAGAAATCGTTCCAGTAGTCGCCGACCGCCCAGACGTCGTTGGCCGCCACCGCCGCCACACCATAGAGGGAGTTGCTGCCGGTACCGCCGTTGGGGCTGGGCACCACAGTCCAGGCGCTACCGTTCCAGTGCTCCATCAGCGTCTGGAAGATCGTGCAGTTGCTCAGACAGTAGTCACCGACGGCCCAGACGTCATTGGTGGAGACTGCCACCGCGGCGACGAGTTCATTTGCGACGCCGGGGTTGGGGCTGGCGACGCTGGTCCAGGCGCTGCCGTTCCAGTGCTCCGTCAGCGTCGGGCTTGTCATACCGCCGTCGTAGGAGCCGACGGCCCAGACGTCGTTGGCCCCCACTGCTGCCACGCCATAGAGGTTATTGTCGAGGGTACTGGGGTTGGGGCTGGCGACAACGGCCCAGGCGTTGCCGTTCCAGTGCTCCGTC
>DATGEF010000831.1:0-3905 GCA_035310405.1 Chloroflexia bacterium
AGTCGTCAGTCGTCAGTTGTCAGTCGTCAGTCGTCAGTCGTCAGTCGTCGGTCGCCAGTCGTCGGTCGTCAGTCATCAGCCAGCAGTGACTGGTGACCAGACGCGAGTTGGCGATCGAAGCAAATAAACGAGACTCCATCCCGCCGGGATGGAGTCTCGAAACTCTGACGACTGACGACTGACGACTGACGACTGACGACTGACGACTGACGACTCGTCTACCAGCGCGGGCCGCGGTCGCGATCGCTCGGGCCGCGAGGGGGACCGCTGGGACCGCGGGACGGGCCGCGGTCGTTCGGGCCGCGCTCGTTGCCCCGGTTGGGGCTGCGGTCGCCGTAGCCCGAGCCGCGGGACGGGCTGCGGTCCCGATCGCCATAGCCACTGCGGGCGGGGCCCCGATCCCCGTAGTTCGGGATGCGATTGGGATCGCGGGGCGCGCGCTCTTCTTCGGCATAGCGGGCCGGCGATCGCCCGGGGCCCTCTTCGCGGAAGGGGCGATCGTCGCGCGGCGGGCGATCGTCGCGCGGCGGCTGATCGTCGCGCGGCCCCCGGTCTTCGCGCGGGGCGCGGTCGCGGTTAAAGCCGCCGCCGCCGCTCCGCCCTTCACCCCGGCTGCGCTCCTGCTCCTCCGGGGTGGGGATCTGGCCGGTGAGCACGGCCCGCCGCGACAGGCTGATCTTGCCCATGCGGTCGACCCCGATGACCATCACGTTGATCTCATCGCCGACGCTCACCACATCTTCGACCCGCTCGACGTAATAGTCCGCCAGCTCGCTGATGCGGACCAGGCCGTCTTTGCCCGGCAGGATCTGCACGAAGGCCCCGTACGGCTGGATCGACACCACTTTGCCCAGGTAAATCGTGCCGATCTCGGGCTCTTTCGTCAAGCCTTCAATCATCTGGATGGCCCGCCGGGCGCTCGCCCCATCGGTCGAGGCGACGTAGACCGAGCCGTCGTCTTCGACATCGATCTTGCAGCCGGTCGTCTCGGTGATGCTCCGGATCATCTTGCCGCCGGGGCCGATCAGCGCGCCGATCTTCTCCGGGTTGATCTGAATCTTGAGAATCCGCGGCGCGTGGAGGGACATCTCTTTGCGGGGCTCGGCGATCACGGCGTTCATTTTTTCGAGGATCGCCAGGCGGGCCTCGCGGGCCTGGGCAAAGGCCTCGGCCATGATCTCATAGCTGAGCCCGGTAGTCTTGATATCCATTTGCAGGCCGGTGACGCCCGTGGCCGTCCCGGCGACCTTGAAGTCCATATCGCCCAGGTTATCTTCGATGCCCTGGATATCGGTCAGCACGGCGCGCCGGCCGTCGGCGTCGGTGACCAGGCCCATGGCGATGCCGGCGACGGGGGCCGAGATCGGCACCCCGGCGTCCATCAGCGCCAGGCTACTGCCGCAGACGCTGGCCATCGAGGAGGAGCCATTGCTGGCCAGCACTTCGCTGACCAGGCGCAGCACATAGGGGAAAGCGTCGTTGCTCGGCAGCACGGGGATGAGGGAGCGCTCGGCCAGGTGGCCGTGCCCGATATCGCGCCGCGACGGGCCGCGCGCCCGGCGGGTCTCGCCCGTGCTGAACGGCGGGAAGTTGTAATGGTGAATAAAGCGCTTTTTGGTCTCGATGCCGAGCCCGTCGAGCATCTGCTCGTCGGCGCCCGTGCCCAGCGTGCAGACGCTGAGCACCTGAGTCTGCCCACGCGTGAACAGGCCGGTGCCATGGGCGCGGGGCAAGACGCCGACCTCGACGCTGATCGGGCGGATGTCTTTGGGACCGCGGCCGTCGGGGCGGATACCTTTGTCGAGGATCGCATTGCGGACTTCCGCCTTGAGAATCGAGGCGAAGGCTTTCTGCGCTTTGGCTTCCCGCGCGGCCTTCTCCTCGGCCGGGCCGGCCGCGGCGTAAGCCTCGATCGCCTGCTTGCGGACGTCTTCGGTCGCGCTCTCGCGGGTCGCCTTATCGGCGTTATTGACGGCCGTGCGCAGGCGGTCGCCGAGGATCTCTTTCAGCTGATCGACATCGCTGGTATCGGGCACGGGGGCCTCAAAGGCCCGCTTGGGCACGGCGGCGACGGCGATCAGCTGTTCCTGGATCGCGACGCTGCTTTGCAGGCCGGCATGGCCGAATTTGACCGCCTCCAGCATCTGCTCTTCGGTCAGCTCATGGGCGCCGGCCTCGACCATCAGCACGGCGTCGCGATTGCCCGCGATCATCATGTCGAGCTTGCTTTCGGCCAGCTGCTCGTAGGTCGGATTGAGCACGAACTCGCCATTGACATAGCCCACCCGGGCGGCGCCGACCGGGCCTTTAAACGGGATATCCGAGATGGCGAGGGCCGCGCTGGAGCCGATAATCGAGAGCACATTGGGGTCGGTTTCCATGTCGACGCTCAGCACGGTGATCATGACCTGGATTTCGTAGAAGTAGCCTTTGGGGAACAGCGGCCGCAGCGGGCGGTCGGTGAGGCGGGAGGTCAGGATGGCCGATTCGCTGGGCCGGCTCTCGCGCTTGATAAAGCCGCCCGGGATCTTGCCGGCGGCATACATCTTCTCTTCATAATCGACGGTGAGGGGCAGAAAATCGGTGCCTTCCCGTACTTCGTAGGCCCCCACGACCGTGGCCAAGACCACGCTTTCGCCGTATGTTACCAGGACGGCGCCCTGCGCCTGTTCCGCCAGGCGGCCCGTCTCCAGGGTCATTGTCCGCCCTGCGACGGTGGTTTCGGTGCGATGAACTTGCATACCTTTCCCTCTCTCTTCCCTCTCTGGGTGCTGATCCGTTGCCGGGGCGCTGATCCTGGCCCGGGGCGGACACCGACACGGCCGGATGTCAGGGGGCCGTGTGTCGCTTGTGTGGCAGCTGTGGGGGCCATCGCCCTGCGCCACTTTTCTCTAGGGGCCCAACTGTGTGGACGATGCCTCGTACTGTCGCTGGCCGGTCGCCGGTCGGTGTGCCATCGCCGCAAGCCCCTGCCGGTGCGGGTGGCGCGGAGGAAAAATGGGGGCCGCTCTCGTCTCCGGGCGCGATCCTGGCGCCCACCCGGCCTGGTCCCCGGGCCGCGGGCGAGGCCGCACCCCGGGGTGTGGCCGCGCCCCGTGTGCGGGCCTAGCGGCTGCGCGGCCGCTGTTCGCGCAGCCCCAGGCTGACGATCACGGTCCGGTAGCGCGCCACGTCCTTCTTGCTCAGGTAGCGCAGCAGCCGGCGCCGCCGGCCGACCAGCGTCAGCAGCCCCCGGCGACTGTGGTGATCGTGCGCGTTGATCTTCAAGTGGCCCACGAGCTGGTTGATCCGCTCGGTCAAGAGCGCGATCTGGACTTCGGGCGACCCGGTATCGCCCTCGTGGACGGCAAATTTGCCGATAATCGAATCCTTTTCCTCTTTTTCCAACGCCATGGAAACGACAACCTCCTCCACGCCGCACGCCACATCCGCGTAACCTGCGACGGGTCACATAGATCCAAAACCGGTAGGCATGGTTACACCGATGATCGGGGACCAGGCTTTAGTATACCATACAGGGTTGCTTCCTGCAACCGATCGCGGCCGGTGGCCCGGCGCGGCGTCAGGTCTGGCTCCAGCCCCCGTGCCGGGCGTCGACCGCGCCACCGAGCTCGGCATAGGCGCTTTCGACGTTGCGGCGGTGGGGATCGGCGTTCTCCTCGGGCCGGCGGTAGTCCATGTCGCCACAGGCCGCCACCGTCTCGGCCAGGGTCTGGCCCGCCTGGACCGCCTGCGCCACGCGGCGGCGCAGCTCGGCCAGGTAGGCGCGGTCCTCGGCCAGCCGCCGGCGGATGGCCGGCGGGTCGGTCGTGGGCGTGCCATGGCCGGGGATCAGCACGCGGATGTCCTGACCGGCCAGCGCGGCCAGCGTGTGCTCATAGCGGGTCAGAGAATCAGCGACAAAG
>DATGEF010000832.1:0-3570 GCA_035310405.1 Chloroflexia bacterium
GCCGATCTGAACTTCTCGCTGGAGACCCAGACGCTCTCGCTCTTCGGCCGGGGCGTGGTCGGGGATCCGGCGGGCGCGTCCCTGGTCGTCGCGCACGAGCTTTCCCACCAATGGTTCGGCGACAGCGTGAGCCTGAAAAGCTGGCAGGATATCTGGCTGAACGAGGGCTTCGCGACCTATGCCCAGTACCTCTGGTACGAGCATACCCATGACCGGGCGGCGCTGGACACGGTCATGCAGACGTTGCGGGACACGCTGGTGGGCCAGCGCCTGCCGCCGCCCGGCCGGCCCCCGCTGGACGACCTGTTCAACGCCAGCGTCTATAATCGCGGCGCCCTGACCCTCCACGCCCTGCGGCGGACCGTCGGCGACGATACCTTCTTCCGCATCTTGCAGACCTATACGGCCCGCTACCGCTACGGCAACGCAGGCACGGCCGACTTTATCGCCGTGGCCCAGGAGGTCAGCGGCCGGGACCTGCGCAGCCTGTTCGACAGCTGGCTCTATGCCGACGCGGTGCCCGCGCTGCCGTAGCGGTAGCACGCCCCTACAAAAATTTGCCTGTGTAATGTCATGGACTCATAAGCGGGCATGTGAGTCTGTTAGCGTGCAAATATATTAGCATATTGGCTGGCTCATGCAAGATTTCTTGATCAGGATCGGACCGCTGCCTTGGCTGCGGGGCCGACCGGGGAAAAGGACGCGGCTCCCTCTTTGTGGGGATGACACGTTTTTGATGTGATTTGGACAAACTGCCGCGCCCCCAGGCGGCGGGCCGCCTTGCGCGTGCTGGTCGCGATCGTGCTATAATGCAAGCACACACGCAACCGGGAGGCATGGAAGCGCTGGCTGACCCCTGGGTCAAGGACCGCCCTCTCAAAAGAGCGGCATGTTGGGGAAACGGCAGCCAACCGTTGACCAACATCGTAAGCTTTGACTAGACGGATTGTAACTGAACCGGCTGCCCGTGGCAGGGCGCACAACGTCGCGGACGCCACCCTAATCTGCGACCCCTTGGCCGGTCAGTGTCGAAGGGTTGTACACACGCCGCAAGGTGACTTACCGTGTTTGTTCCTGTTGTGGACCAAGAGAACCAACCGTTAATGCCCACTACTCCATCCCGAGCACGCCGCTGGATCTCTTCGGGCAAAGCCACTCCGTTCTGGAAGCAAGGCGTCTTCTGCGTGCGCTTGAACGTCCCGCCATCCGCCCACCAGATCCAGTCCGTGGCCGTAGGTATCGATCCCGGCAGCAAGCGCGAGGCCGTCGTCGTCGCCTCGGCCGCACACACTTTCCTGAACGTCCAAGCCAGCGCCGTGGACTGGGTGAGCGCCGCAGTGGAGACGCGCCGCACCATGCGCCGTGGCCGACGCAACCGCAAGTGCCCGCACCGGGCTAACCGGCGCAACCGCGCCCGTGGGGGTCTCCCACCCAGCACCCGCGCCCGCTGGGGGTGGAAACTGCGCCTGGCGAAGTGGTTAGTGGGGATCTACCCGGTAAGCTCCTTTGTGGTGGAGGACGTGGCCGCCTCCAGCAAAGCTGGCCAGCGCCGCTGGAACGGGTCGTTTTCGCCGCTGGAAGTCGGCAAGAGGTGGTTCTACAGCGAGTTAGAGCAGCTTGCCCCGGTGACTACCAGGCAGGGGTACGAGACCAAAGCATACAGGGAAGTGCTGGGTCTGCCCAAATCCAAAGACAAACTGGCCGAACGTTGGGACGCCCATTGCGTCGACGGCTGGGTGCTCGCCCGCTCCAACGTCGGCGGCGCCGAGCGGCCCGACAATACCGCGCTGCTGGTCGTTGTGCCGCTGCGCGTCCATCGACGCCAACTGCACGCCATGCAATACGCCAAAGGCGGCGTGCGCCGGGCGTATGGCGGCACGCGGAGTGCGGGGTTCAAGCGGGGCAGCTACGTTGAGCACCCGAAGTGGGGTCTGTGTTACGTGGGTGGCACCATGCACGGTCGGGTTAGCTTGCATTCGCTGGTGGATGGTCAGCGCCTGACACAACGCGCCAAGGCTGCGGATCTCAGATTTCGCACGTTCGCGAGTTGGCGCACCCGCACGGCGGCTCCTCCCGCTGGCTGAAGCCAGGGGTATCCGCCACTGTGCTATACACAAGGTGGGTTTTCTATGAAAACGCTCACCCTGCTCGGCGTCCGGGTGCCGGCAGACGACGCAACGGCGCCGACCGCCGCCGAGGCCGCCCTGCGTCCCGCCGTAGACGCCGGCGAGGGGCAGCTGCGCCGGGCGCCGGGGTTGACCGCCTGTGCGGTCTTTGCCACGCCGGGCGCCGGTCTCGTGGCGGCCCTGGCCGTCGCCCAGGCCGCGGCGTCCGCGGGCGAGGCCAGCCGGATTCTGGCCGTGCATACCGGGCTGGTGATCGACCAGGCCGACGCCGTGAGCGGGCCGGCGGTGGCCCGCCTGCGCCGCTTGCTGGCCGCCGGGCACCCGGGGCAGGTCCTGGTCTCGCCCGCCGCCGCCGCCGGCCGGGCGGCCCTTCCCGCCCTCGCCAGCCTCCAGGACCTGGGCGAGCGGCGGCTGGCCGACCTGCTGCCGCGGGAGCGGATCTATCAGCTCCGCGCCCCGGACCTGCCCACCGGCTTCCCGCCCCTGCGCACGCTCGACGTGTTGCCCAATAACCTGCCGCCGCAGATCCACCCCCTGGTGGGCCGCGGCGCCGAAGTGGCCGCGGGCCTGGCCCGCCTGCGCGATCCGGCCACGCGCGTGCTAACGCTCACCGGGCCGGTGGGCACCGGCAAGACGCGCCTCGCCATCCAGATCGCCGCCGAGCTGCTGCCCGAGGTGGCCGATGGCGCCTGGTTTATCTCCCTGGCGCCCATCCAGGACCCGGCCCTGGTGCCCCAGGCGATCGCCAGCGTCCTCGACATCCAGGAAAGCCAGGGCACCGTGCTCGACGCCCGCTTGCGCGAGGTCCTGCGCGATCGGCGCATCCTGCTGCTGCTCGACAATTTCGAGCAGGTGAGCGAGGCGGCGCCGCTCGTGGCCGCCCTGCTCGACGCGGCGCCGGGCCTGCAGGTGCTGGTGACCAGCCGCGAGCCCTTGCGCCTGCCGGGCGAGTTCCCCCTGGCGCTGGCCCCGCTGCCCCTGCCCTCCACGCTCGGCCGGCCCGCGCTGGCCGAATTGGCGCAGAACCCGGCGGTCCAGCTCTTCGCCCTCCGGGCGCAGGAAGCCGATCCGAGCTTCCTGCTGACCGCCGGCAACGCCCCGACGGTGGCCACGATCTGCGCGCGCCTCGACGGCATCCCGCTGGCCATCGAGCTGGCGGCGGCCCGCAGCAAGCAGCTGCCGCCGGCCGCCTTGCTGGCGCGGCTCGGCGGGCGGAGCCGGCGGGCGGCCCTGCCGGTGCTCTCGGGCGGTGCGCCCCACCTGCCGGCCCGCCAGCAGACCCTGCGCGGGGCCATCGGCTGGAGCTACCAGCTGCTGGAGCCGGACGAGCAGGCCCTCTTCGCCCAGCTCGGCGTGTTCGCCAGCGGCTGCACGCTGGCGGCGGTGGCCGCCGTGGGCGGGGACGACGAAGTCGTCAGTCGTCAGTCGGCAGTCGTCAGTGACG
>DATGEF010000833.1:0-3389 GCA_035310405.1 Chloroflexia bacterium
AGCACCAGCAAGAGGTGCTTGGCCCGCAGGTAGGCGATCAGGCTGGGCTCCAGGGGGCGGCCGGCCTCTTCGCGCACGCCTAACGCCGAGGCCACGGCTTGTCCGACCAGGGCCGGATCGGTCAGCGCGGCCAGCTCGACCAGCCAGACTCCATCCGCGAAATCGTCAAGCAGGTCCGCGGCGACCTGCAGGCTGAGGCGGGTCTTGCCGGTCCCGCCCGGCCCGGTGAGGGTCAGGAGGTGCGTGCCGGCCAGCAAGCGGATGACATCCGCCATCTCGTGCTCGCGGCCGATGAAGCTGGTCACCTGGATCGGCAGGTTGTGGGCAAAGGCCTCCAGCGCGCGCAAGGGGCGGATGTCGTCGGGGTGATCGGGGGTCACCAGCTGGAAGATCCGCTCGGGGCGGACCAGGTCTTTCAGGCGGTATTCTCCCAGGTCGCGCAGCGTGACCGCGGCCGGCAGCTGATTCTGGACCCGCTGCGCCGTGGTTCCGGAGAGCAGGATCTGCCCGCCCTGCCCCGCGGACATCAGGCGGGTGACGCGGCTCAAGGCCGGACCAAAGTAATCGCCGCCCCGGGTTTCGGCCGGCCCGGTATGCAGGGCGATGCGCACCCGCAGGCGCCCGATCGCGTCCCAGGTTTCATCCTGCAGCGCCTGGCGGACGGCCAGCGCCGCACTGACGGCGGCCGTGGCGCTCGGGAAAGCCGTGCAGAAGGAATCGCCCAGGGTCTTGAAGACATATCCCCCATAGTGCTCGACAGTCTCGCGCACCAGGAGGTCGTGGCGGGCCAGCGCGATGCGCATGGCCGCCGGGTATTCTTCCCAGAGCCGGGTGCTGCCCTCGATGTCCGTGAACAGGAAGGTGACCGTGCCCGCGGGGGGTACGCTCATAGGGAGGTCTCCCGGTCAGGTAGACGTGGTCGGCGCGCCAGGATACGGTACATCTGGAAGGTGTAGTAGCCCATCGCCAGTGCCAACAGCAGGCCGAGCGGCCCATCTTTCCAGCCGGCCAGCGTGATGTAGCGGCGCCAGAATTCGCGGAGGGGCTGGAGCACGAAGTTCCGCGGCCGGGCGCGCCGTCCCCGGGCGCGCTGGGCGCGCGCCTCATAGGCGGCGTAACTGCGCTGCTTGGCGGTGAACTGGCGCCAGGTCGCGTAATTATAATGGATGAGCGGCGCCTGGAGGTAGGCTTGCTGCTCGACGGGAATCAGGGGCACCTCGTGGACCGCCCGCTGCGCGTCGTAGTGAGCGCGGCGGCGCAAGAGGAGCCGCATTTGGTAGTCGGGCCACCAGCCGGCATGGCGCACCTCCCGGCCAAACATGAAGGTGCGCCGGGGCACCCAGTAGCCCGCCGCCCGCGGCGCCGCCAGCGTCGCCCGGATCTCGCGCTCCAGGGCCGGGGTGACGCGCTCATCCGGGTCCAAAAAAAGCACCCACTCCCCCGTGGCGCCGGCGATCGCCTGGTTGCGCTGGGTCGAGAAGTTGACGAACGGGACCCGGTGGACATGCGCGGTATGGTGGCGGGCCACCGCCTCGACGTCGGGGGTAGCCCGCGCGTCGAGGACAATCACCAACTCCCCGGCCGGCGGGGCGATCAGCCCCGCCGCACTGGCGATGCACGCGCCCAGGTGCTGCGCCTCATCGATCGCCAGAATCAGGATCGATAACTGCATTAGCGGCCCCTCAGAGATGGAAGACCGCCCCGTAGGTCCGGCGCCAGGCGCGGGCCGTTGCGGGCTCCCGGCGGCCGCGGAGCGTCTCCCAGGTCACGGCCAGCGTTTTGCGCAGCATGCCGGCGCGCACCACCAGACGCGCCGCGCGGGTGAGCCCGGGCCCGCCGTGCTTGGCGAAGAAGCGGTAGCGGGAGCGCCAGAGCTCGACATACATCCGCCCGGCCACCTGGTGCGTGCTCTGCCCGGCGAGGTGGACGATGCGGGCCGCCGGCACCTGCCAGATCTCCCAGCCGGCCGCGTGGATGCGCTTGCACCAGTCGACTTCTTCGGCATACATAAAAAAGCCCTCGTCGAAGCCGCCTACGGTGGCGTACACGGCACGCCGCACCAGCATCGCCGCGCCGAGCGGGTGGTCGATCGGGAACGGGCGGCCGGCCGGCCGGTATTCTTGCGCATAGCGGCCGTTCAGCGGGCTTTCCAGCAGCCGGGGATGCAGCGGGAACAGATCGAGGAACACCTGTCCCAGCCCGGGGAAGCGGAAGGCATTGCGCTGCAGCCGCCCATCGCCATACACCAGGCGGGGCGCGGCCAAGCCGGCGCGGGGGTGCGTGGCCAGGAAGCCCACCAGGGCCTCCACCGCCCCCGGCAGGACGATTGTGTCGGGATTGAGCAGCAGCAGCCACGCGCCCCGGGCCCGCGCCAGGCCGGCGTTATTGCCCCGCCCGAACCCGAGATTCGTGGGGCTGGCCACCAGGCGCACCGTGGGCCACGCCGCCCGCAGCCAGGCCACGGTCCCGTCCGTCGAAGCGTTGTCGACCACGATGATCTCGGCGGCATCCCCCCGCGTCAGCGGCCGCAGCGACTCCAGGCAGCCTTGCAGCAGGGGCCGCACGTTCCAGGTGACGACGATGATCGATAGGGTTGGCTTGTCAGGGATCGGCAATTGTGGTACACTACCTCCAGGTATGTGCCCGGAGTCTATCATAAAGCACGACAGGCAGCAAGCGCGCCTGTCCGCGGTGACTTCCCTGGCCGTAGCGCGGGTCTGGTGGCCGACCGAATGCGCTGCGGTTCTTTTGTGCCCACCGCCCGGCCGCGCTCCGATCACCTGCCGCATGCCACCCTAATACGCCGAGAAGGAAGCAGTATGCTACGCAGCGACAATAGACCGGCGGGGCCGGTCGAGGGCTGGGCCTTTGAGACGGATCCGCGCCGACGGGTCGTCGTGACCGGGATGGGCACGATCAGCCCGCACGGCCATGGTGTGGCCGAGTTCTGGCATGGGCTGAGCCACGGCGTCTCGGCGGTGGGCCGGATCACGCAGTGCAACACGGACGGCTACCCCACCCGCATTGCCGCCGAGGTCAAAGACTTCGACCCGACCCGCTGGATCGAAGGCAAAGAGGCGCGGCGCATGAGCCGGGCGACGCAATTTGCCGTCGCGTCGGCCCGCCAGGCCCTGGACGACAGCGGCTTACCCGTCACCGACGCGAACAGCGAGGAGATCGGGGTTTTGCTCGGGACGGGGACCAGTGCCTTCCCGGAGATCGAGCAGGGCGCGCGAGTGCTGCTCACGCGGGGCGGCATGCGCATGAACCCCTTGTTCGCGCCGATTATCCTGGCGAACATGTGCGCCTCCCAGGTGTCCATCCAGTTCGGGTTGCGCGGCTACAACAGCACGCTGATCACGGCCTGCGCGGCGACCACGATGGCCATC
>DATGEF010000834.1:0-21761 GCA_035310405.1 Chloroflexia bacterium
ACATCCTGGGCGATGCCGGCGACCGTGAGCGGCACTGTGGCCGTGCCGGGCCGGCCGAGTAAGGTAAAGTGGTCGCCTACTTGTAGGTGCAGCTCGTCGGCCAGGTCGTGGGTGAGGACCGCGCCCAAGGGCCGGGTGATCGCGCCGGCGAAGGTGCCCCCTGCTGGCGCGCGTAGGGGGATGGTGCCGATTAGGGGATATGTCGCCGGATCGACGGCGCGCGTGGGGCTGAGCAAAAAGTGGACCCCACTGCCGTTGGCCGGCTTCAACATCGGCGTGTAATGCTCGGCCACCAGAGTATAGGTCTGCACCTGCCCCGTGGCCCGCAGCTGGTCGAGCTGGCCGATCTGCGCCGCGCTGAAGCTTTGGTCCTCCCCTGTTCGGATGCGGGCGTCGCCACCCAGGATGGCCCGTGGATCGCTGAGCAAGCCGGCGGTGACCATCCCGGCCAGCAGCTGCATCGCCACCAGCGACATGACGCCGAAGGCCAGGCAGAGCAGCGCAAGCAGGGTGCGCTGGCCGCCCCGTTGCAACGCCCGCAGGGCATAGCGCAGGTAAAACCCGCCACTCATCGTCCCACTCCGGCCCTGGCCAGGGTCGGGGCCGGGCCCGGCCCCGCGAGGGCCGGCACCAACCGCCCGTCCACCAGATGCAACACGCGCGTGGCTCGGCGGGCCACGTCCGGATCATGGGTGACCATGATCAGCGTGATCTGGAGCTCGTCGTGCAGGCGGGCAAACAGGTCGAGCACCTGCGCGCCGGTCGCACTGTCCAGGTTGCCGGTCGGCTCGTCGGCCAGCAAAAGCGCCGGCTCGGCGACCAGCGCCCGGGCGATCGCGACGCGCTGTTGCTCGCCGCCCGAGAGTTGGTGCGGCCGGTGTCCCAGCCGCCCGGCCAGGCCCACCCGCGCCAGCATCTCCCGGGCGCGGACCGGCACCGGCCCCCCGCCGGCCCGGACGTAGAGCGGGACTTCGACATTCTCCTGGGCCGTAAGCGAAGGAATCAGATTGAACGACTGGAACACAATCCCGATCTTCTGGTTGCGCAGCCGGGCCAGGTCGCGCTCCGCCATGTCGGTGATATCGACTCCGTCAAGCACGATCCGCCCGCTGCTCGGCGTATCGAGCCCGGCCAGGATGCCGAGCAGGGTCGATTTGCCCGACCCCGACGGCCCGGTGAGCGCGATCCACTCGCCCGGCGCGACAGTAAACGAAACGCCGTTCAAGATCGGCACCTGGTTCCCGCCCAGCGGGAGCACCCGCGTTAGATCGGTAGCCTCGATAGCAAGCATAATACCTCCTGGGCTGGGCGGGCTGCGCTGCGCTCGGGCAGCCCGCGCTTAGCGATCCGGGCGCGGCCGGCGCTTGATGCGGGCCATTGTAACACGAGGATGTTACCGGGGTATTACCGCTAAACGGAGGCCAGGTTACCATTTATTACGCGGGCGCGCGCGTCAGCCGCTACTCGGTGCTCGGCGCGGTGCCGTTCACCCCGTCCCTCGCCGACTATATCGAGTCTTTCCATAGCCATATCGCCCTCTCCCACGCCCGGTTGGCCCCGGAACAGGCCGCGGCTTTTGACGCCGCGGCGCGGGCGCTCAGCGCCCCCTACGGCGGGGAGACGGTCACGCGCCAGTGGGAGACGGCGATCAGCTGGGGGACGCCCTTGCCGGGGCCAGCGGCACACGGCCGCCCGGGGTCGCCGGGGGCCGTGTGCCGGGCGCTAGAGCGGATCGATCTGGTAGATACAGTGTTCGCCGGCTACGGCGGCGCACTGTGTCTCCGTGCCGTGCAGGCGCCGGCCGGTCAGGGCGCTGATCGCGCCGACAAACACGCCCAGGGTGTAGGCACACACCGGCTCCGCCGCCTGCGCGCCGGCCGTGCAGGCGCCTTCGTGCAGGCGCACCTCGTAGCCCCCGCTGGGCTTGACCGTCACGCTGTCCAGCAGGCAGAGCCGCGTGCCCTCGGCCCCCAGCGCCGCCTGCAACTGGGCCGTGATGGCCGAAACATCCTGGGTGCTGTTCTGCAACTCCAGGCTCGCGACCAGGTCGGCTCCCCGCTGGCGGCCCGCCGCCACGATGGGTACCCGCCCGGCGATATCTTCTGCCCCGTTACGCAGGTACTGAAAACAGGTGACGCTCATGAAATCGCCCAGGACCGCCCGCTTGGCTGTTGTACTCATCCGATCTTCCCTTTCTTGTGGTTGGCGTGCTTGTGGTTGGGGGGCGCCGCGGCTCAGGCCAGGATCCGCTCTAGGTCTTTGGCCGCCCGACGCCCTTCCAGATTAATCAGCCCCGTATTCGCGCCGGCGCCGGCCATGACCGCCAGCACCGCCGGCCCGGCCATGTAGAGGTACAAGCTCCCCTCGTTGGCCCGTACCACCGACTCGTCATAGCCCCCCAGGCCCAGGGTGTTCGCGATGCGCTTGCCCAGCCCGAGCGCCGTCGCCGCCATCGCCGCCACCCGGGCCGAGTCGACCCCGGACGGCAGGTCCTGCGCCAACGCCAGCCCGTCGCCGCTGGCCAGCAAGACCCCGGTTACATCAAACAGGGTACTGTGCAAATCGACCAGTACCTGGCACAGTTGTTGATCCTTGCTCTCTGCCATGTCGTTTTCTCTCCTATACTCTTTATACTATCTAGACTATCGACGTCTTTGACGCTAACTACTACTAGGCCTTATCACCGTATTACGCCAGAGCCGCGGTTTCCGCTCCGGCCACTAACTCGAACAGATCGGCCAGCAAGGCCCGGCTGGACGCCGCGTCGATGCAGACCACCGGTCGCACCAAACTGGCGGGCACGCGAAAGTAGGCGGCCACCTCCTCCGGTGTCCAGACCTCGGGCAGGTCTTGCTTGGAGACCCCGATCAGAAACGGCACCGCGATCTGGCCGGCCAGGACATCCATAATGCGGCGCGCCGCGGGCAGGGCATGAGGATCGTCGCCGGGCACCAGGATCAGGTAGCCCAGGGCGCCCTGGGCCAGGATCTCCATGCGCTACACGCGGGAATACCTGGCGCAGTTCCCGGCGGACGCGCCCGAGCGGGTGATCCTCTTCGAGCGCGCGCAGGCGGACGCGCTCGGGGAGCTGGGCCGCCCGGCCGAGGCGGAGGCGCGGTATGCGGACCTGGTCGCGCGGTTCCCCGACCAGGGCTGGGTCTATATCGCCTGGACCGATCTCTACTGGCTCAACCGGCGCGTGCCCGCCGACTATGAACGCGCCGCGGCGATCCTGCAGCAAGGTTTAGCGCGCCCCAAGCTGCAGGACCGCCAGGACGTGCTGATGCGCGTCGGGGAAGTCAACGCCGCCGGGGGCCGGCCCCGGCCGCCGGGGGCCGCCGCGCCGGGGCCGCGCGCGCCGGTGCGGCGCTGGGCCAGAAACTGGGCCGCAACGACCGCTGCTGGTGCGGTAGCGGCCAGAAATACAAGAACTGCCATCGCGCCGCCGATCGGAAGCCGGGGTGAAATCGTCGGCTGGGCGGGTGCGGAAGGAGAAGCCAGGGCCGACGTCGCGGATCCCCGTGTGGACGCCTACATTGCCGAGCTGCCGCCGTGGCAACAGCAGATCTGCCGGCAGGTCCGCGAGCTGGTGCATGCCGCCGATCCCCAGGTCGGGGAGACCATGGTGCGCCAGATCATCGCCAACAACCGCGCCGGCGGCTGGCGGAAACTCAAGCCGGGCCTATGACCGGCCAGCGGGAGCTCCCGGCGCCAATCGGCAGGCGCCGGGAGCCCGCGCGGCACCCCCCAGCGCGGTTACAGGCGCAGCCGCCCCCAGTCCTCATCGACGGCAAACCCCTGGCGCCCGTACCAGGCCCGCAACCGATCCGGGTCCCGGCCTTCTTGGGCGACGATATGGGCATCGACGCTGCGGCTGCCCTGCTCGCGCGCTAGGGCGATCACCGCCCCCAGCAGGACGGTCCCCACACCCCGGCCGCGGTGGGCCGGCCAGAGGATGAGCTCTGCGATCTCCAGGACCGGGCCGCGCTGGATCAACTGGACATGCCCGGCGAGTTGATAGCGGCGGAGGCCGCCGGGGTAAATGCGCTCGGCGATGAGCAACGACCGGCCGGCCCCCGCGGCCAGGAAGTCGGCGAGCAGCAACCAGTAGCGGCGCCCCGCCGGCGCCCAGATGCAGCGGGTCGCGACGCTTGCGCGGTAACGATCCGGGTGGCCGGGCCAGACCAGCTGGCGCCGGAAGGTGGCTAGGTTGGTAGTAGTGTCCCTCCTTAGTTGTAGTGTCACCCGCCCGGCATGATACCGGCCGCCCGTTCCCCTTATTATGTCGGGTAGCCGGGGAGCAGTACTGCTCCCCGGCTACCCGACACTCCTCCAGCATGATCGGGTTGGCGTAGACCGCTATCATAGCCGAAGAACCTGTCGCGCCGCTACTTGCGCCTCACCGCCCGCTCGAACCCCTTTGAAGGGGCGGGGCATAGCGCTAGTGTACCACAGGGGCCCCAGAGAGGCTGCTCTCCGACAGGCTGCTAGACACCAACCGTCGTTGTAATATGTGGGGTTGCGGAGAAAGCTTCCCCTTCCGCGTCAGGGCTGCTCCAGCGCATACGCGATAGCTTGCGCGCTGGGGAGCGTGCGTCCGCTCTCCCAGGCCCCCTGCCAGGTGCCCGCATCGCTGGGGATCTGCGCGGTGTGCAGGAGCCGCGTATAGACCGCCACGTGCGCCGGCTCCAGTTGGCCCCCCGTCGTCGTCAGCAAGGCGGCAGCCGCTCCCGCCAGCCGGGCCGCACGGGCGGGCTGGCCCTGGCCTGCGGCGCTGGCGGCGACGGCCATTAGCCCCTCGGCGATGTAGATCTGGTGCCCCAACTCCCCGGCCAGGGCCAGGCTCTCATCCGCGTAGCCCGCCGCCTCGGCATAGGTGCCCTGCTCCAGCGCGACCAGGGCCAGGTTCTGGAGACACCCGGCCATGCCGCGCCGATTCCCCTGGGCGCGGCACTGCGCCAGGGCTTCCACGGAATAGGCCTGCGCCTGGGTGTATTCCTGCCGGCAGCGCGCCAGTTCCCCTAGCTGGTTCAGCGACCACGCGATGCCCCAGGGCACTTCCTGTTCCCGGAAGAGGGCCAGGGCCGCCGCCAGCCGCGCCTCCGCCCGGGCGTAGTCTCCCTGCGCCCGCCGGACTTGCCCCAGATTATGGAGTACCCAGGCCCTCCTAAATCTGTCGCCATCCTCCTGGAAGACTTGCAGGCTTTCTTCCATGCACCCGGCGGCCTGCTCATATTCCCCTTGCGCCTGGAGGGTCTCGCCCAGGGCCAGCAGCGCCCACGCCCAGCCGCCGATGTTTTCCGTGGTATGGTAGATCTCCACACTCTCCCGCAAGAGCGTGCGGGCCTGGGGATAGTCGCCCTGCGACTGCGCTATAAATCCCAGACTGCGCAAGGCCAGCGCCAGCCCCTCGCTCTCTCCCGCTTGCCGGTAGTGTTGCACGCTTTCCGCCGTAAGGGTGTGGGCCAGCGGGTACTCGCCCTGTTCCCAGACGACCATCCCCAGCCAGGTCAGGGCCGCGGCGAGGCCCACCGCATCGCGCAAGGCCCGCCAGCAGGCGACGCTCGCTTCCAGGTGGCGCCGGCCCGCTGCGTAGTCGCCCCGTGCCCAGGTCAGCGCCCCGACGGCCAGCAGGGCCTGCGCCTGCGCGGAAGTCGGGGCACTCGTGCGCGCCAGGGCCGTCGCCAGCCATTGCTGGCCCTCGCGAAAATAGCTGCGATGGTGCCAAAACAGCCCCAGGGCGGCGGCCAGACGCAGGGCCAGTTCCGGCTCGGCCCCTCCCGCCCAGGCCAGGACGGCGCGCAGATTATCATGCTCCCGCTCCAGGCGATTAAAGCTGGTAGTTTCCTGAAACGTATCCGCATCCTGGGCCGCGTGCTCGGCCAGGACCAGGTAATACGCCGCATGGGCGCGGCGTAGCGGTTCCAGCTCCCCGCCGGCCGCCAGTTGCTCCAGGCCATATTCGCGGATCGTCTCCAGCATCCCGAAGCGCAGTTCGCCGTTCGGCTGCTCCTGCTGGCGCAGCAGGCTCTTGTCCACCAGCGCGGCCAGCCCCTCGAACACGTCCAGGTCCAGCGCGCCGTCCGGGTTGCACACGGCTTCCGCCGCCGCCAGCGTACAACCGCCGACGAACACGCCCAGCCGCCGGAACAACTGCTGCTCACCCGGTGCCAGCAGGTCGTAGCTCCAGGCAATGGCCCCGCGCAGGGTCTGCTGGCGGGCCGGCAGGTCGCGCGCCCCACCCGTCAGCAGGTCCAGCCGGTTCTCCAGCCGCGCCAGGATGGCTTCCGGCGTCAGCAGCTTGGAGCGCGCCGCGGCCAGTTCAATCGCCAGCGGCAGGCCGTCGAGCCGGGCGCAGATCCCGGCCACCGCCGGGGCGTTCGCGTTCGTCACCGCGAACTCCGGCTTGACATCCTGCGCCCGCTCGATAAACAGCCGCACCGCTTCATACTGCGCCAGCCGCTCCAGCGACGGCAACTGCCGGGGGTCGGGCAGGGCCAGCGGCGGCACGGCGTATTCCTTCTCGCCCCGCAGGTGTAGCACAATCCGGCTCGTCGCCAGCACCTTGAGGCCCGGCGCGGCGGCCAGCAACTCGCTCACCAGCGGCGCCGCCGCCGTCACCTGCTCGAAGTTGTCCAGCACCAGCAGCAGCCGCTTGTCGAGTAGATGGTCTTTCAGACTCTCGTTCAACGATTTGCCGACGGTTTCCCGCACGCCGAGCGTCGTGGCAATCGCGCTGGCGACCAGCGCGGAGTCGCTGATCGGTGCCAACTCCACGAACCAGGCGCCGTCCGCGAAATCTTCCAACAACTCAGCAGCGACCTGCAAACCCAGGCGGGTCTTGCCGGTGCCACCGGGTCCGGTCAGCGTGACCAGGGCCACGGCGGGCTGGCGCAGCAGCGCCACCACGTCGGCGACTGCGTGCTCCCGGCCGATCAGCGCCGTCGTCTGGCGGGGCAGGTTGTGCGGACGGCTGTCGAGCGTCCTGAGTGGGGGGAAGTCGGCGGGCAGGCCGGGCGCAACCACCTGGAAAATCTGTTCCGGGCGGATCAAGTCCTTGAGCCGGTGGCTGCCCAGGTCGCGCAACTCCACGCCCGGCGGCAGACTGTCGCGCACCAGTTCCTGGGTGGACGAAGAGAGCACCACCTGGCCCCCGGCGGCGGCCGACGCCAGCCGGGCCGCGCGGTTGACCGGCGGGCCGAAGTAGTCGCCGTCGCGCTCCCCGGCGGCCCCGGTGTGCAAGCCTATCCGCACCCGGATACCGCCAAGGGCCGGGTCCCAGGCTTCGGCGACTAGCGCAGCTTGCGCGTCCAGGCTGGCGGCCAGCGCATCCGTCGCGGTGGTGAACGCCGCGCAGAAAGCATCACCGACCGTCTTGAAGATATAGCCGCCGGAGGCTTCAATGGCCCGCCGGAGCAACGCATCGTGGCGCGCGATGGCGGCCGCCATCGCCGCGGGCTGCTCCTCCCAGCGGCGGGTGCTGCCTTCCATGTCGGTAAACAGGAACGTGACAGTGCCGCTTGGCCCCTCAGGCATAGCATACCTCCTTGCCGTTCCTGCTGATTATACCACTTGCGCCGCCGCCTGGCGCCCCTACGTCGCTTTGGCGGCCCGGCGACTCGGAGCAAGGCCACTGCCGCGGCAAGCTGATCGGTAGCTTGCCCCCGAATTCCTCCTCGCGGAACGCTACCATAAAAGTGGCAATCGGAGCGGAATGGGAGCTGGGTAGCCGCGGGCAGCCACCCATTAGGCCGGGGCTCCGACCGGATTTGCTCCTCTTCGGGTGCTGTGCTGGCCGATCCGGCTCCCGATCCTGGTCGGGACGGGCCAGCTGTAAAACGAAGCCACTACACAGGATCGCACCGTTTGCAAACGTGCTACGCCGGTGGGAGGGAGAACGCTATGGCGCACTTTTACCTCTCCCCGAGTCCCTGGGCGCGGCGCCCCGCTGCATCCCCAGATGGCGCACTGCCGGCAGGAGGAACACCCTCGCCACCCAATCGCCGTGTGTTATAATAGCCGTACGTAACGGGCATCAGGCGACAAAGGGGCCGAACAATGGACAAGATCCTCTCCAGTGGCACGGTGCGCTTGACTCTCAGCGCCGTGTACGCCACCGGCGGGCCGCCGCTGGAGGCGGGCCCGGCCGGCGCGCTGGCGGACTCTCGCCCGCGGCAACGCGGAACCAGGAGGAGACGGATGCCGCAAACCCCCCATGTGGAGCACCATTTCACGGCCGGGGAGACGGTCCGCGACTTGGTCATCGGCATGTCCGATGGCTTGACCGTGCCCTTCGCCCTCGCGGCGGGCTTGTCTGGCGCCGTGTCCACGACCAGCATCATCGTCACGGCGGGCCTGGCCGAGATCGCCGCCGGCTCGATCGCCATGGGCCTGGGCGGGTATCTGGCCGCCCGGAGTGACGCGGAGCATTACGCGAGCGAACGCCGCCGCGAGCAACAGGAAGTGCTGGAGAAGACCGCGCTCGAAAAAGCTGAGGTGGCGGCCGTCTTCCAATCCTACGGGCTCACCGCCGCGGAGAGCGCGCCGCTGGTGGAGGCCCTGAGCCGGCGGCCGGCGGCCTGGGTGGACTTCATGATGCGCTTCGAGCTAGGCCTGGAAGCGCCGGATCCGCGGCGCGCCCTGACCAGTGCGCTGACGATCGCCGGCGCCTACATCGCCGGGGGGTTGATCCCCCTGAGCCCGTATATCTTGCTGGCCCAGGCCCCGACGGCCTTGCGGGTCTCCGTGGGGGCCACCTTGGTCGCACTGACGGTGTTTGGCTATGTGAAGGGGCGGTTCACGGGGACCGCCCCGCTGCGCAGTGCGCTGCAGACCGCCCTCATCGGGGGCCTGGCCGCGGCCGCCGCTTTCCTCATCGCCCGGCTCATTGCGTGAGCCGGCGGTCAGACTGCGCACGTGGCGACCAGCGCGACCAGGGCGCCGCAGTAGCGGCGCTCCACGGCCTCCACCCGGAAGCCCGCCGCGCGCAACAGCGCGGGGGTGCGGCGGTTCAGGTCGCAGCCGATGAAATGGTTGTTGATCGGGCTGGCGAGGTCGGCCAGCCGGCCGAGCAGGGGGTGCGGCGGGCGGATCTGTTCCAAGACCGCCCGGCCCCCGATCGCGTCGGTCCATAGCAACGGGTTCCTTGCGCACGCAAGGGGCCACCGCTTCCGAATCACTCTTTATGTCAGCTATTTTGCCGCAGCCGACGCTGAAGCGCGGGGTCAATTACCCCCCTCTTAATCATCGAACGACTGCAGGGCAACTCCACGCTGGGCAATCCGTCGGCGCCCCTGTGCGTTAACCGGCTAGCACCCGACCACGGTGGAGGGCCGCGCTCCCCGGCCCCCAAACGCAACTGGGCCGGCGATCGCCTTGCTGGTTGCGCAAGCATTACGGTGAAGGTACAGGAGGTTCTCGATGCGCCAGGATGATCAAGTAACCCTGCAAGAACTCGCCGAACGGCTGCTGGCCCCGCACCAGGGCCGGCAGCGTGATCCCCTCAACCCCGAGCCCGCCGCGCTCGAACTCACGCCGGGGCAGCTGCCCGCTGGCCTGCCGGTGCAGCTGCCCGCTTGGCCGGGGGCGCGGCTGATCGGCAGCGTGGCCCAACGCGACACGCAGGGGCTGGTGAGTTGGGATGTAATCTGGGATGTGCCGGGCGACTCGGTCGCCTTGGCCGATTCCGCCGAGCAAAGCCTGGCCGCGCAAGGCTGGCAACGGCTGGAAGATCGGCGCCTGGGGCTGATGATTGACGGCGGCTTCCAGGTGGATCCGCAAACCCCGCCCCCCGCCGCCATGCTGGCGCGCCTGGCCCGGCAACGCCCCCCAATACCGGCCGAAATGCAGGCCCGCATCAACCGCTTCGAGGCCATCCGCCCCCAACAGCGGATGTTTACCGCGCCGCCGGCCCCCGGCACACTGCAACTCACTGTCACGCCCCGGCCCGACAGCCCCACCGAAGTACGTCTGCACAGCGACCCGGTAGATTGGGCACCATTCAGGATGCGGCGCCAAATGCCAACCGGCGTGACGGGACACTTGCCCGCGCTCACCCCGCCGCCGGGGGTGCTGTTGCTGCCCGGCGGCGGGGGGGGTAGCCCCCACAACTGGACTTCACGCGCCGGGGCCCTGACCGATCAGACCCCGGCGACCCTCGAAGCGCACTTTGCCAGCCAACTAACCGCCGCCGGCTGGACCCGCGCGGCCGCCGCCGCCGCCGAATCGCTCGCCTGGAGTCTGTGGGCGATCCCCGCCGTGCCCGGCGCCCAGGGCTTTCTCCTCGTGCGCGTAGCGCCCGACCCGGGGCGTCTCCACCTGCTGGTGCAGATCGAGGCGGCCCAAAGCACTGGGGCGGGCGAAATGACGAGTTTCGTTCAGGGCCATCTCCACATGGGCTGGCCCTGAACAACCTGACCATGGGCGGCCCGGCGGCCCCCGCCGCCCCCACGGCACCCCCCCACCAGTGGGGCAAAGCCCGCCGCCGCCCCCGCGGACGCCGACCCTGGGTGTGCCGGCCGGGCCCCTTGCGCCGCCGATCGCGATTGCCCTTACGCCGGCCTGGCAGCCGCCGGAACCGATCCGGCGCGCTGCGCTACCCCCGCCGACGGCCCCGCAGAACATGCTGCCACGGAACACCGGGCGATTGTGACCATCTACCGCCACGGGGCGCCGGAGAAGTGGATCAATGCCCTGACCGGCGCCACGGTGCCGCGGGAGCTGGATGCCATCCTGCGGTGGCTGCCGACCACGTACGACAAATACCCGCCCGCCTCGTAGCCGGGACCGCGCGGGGCCGGGCCGGCCAGCGCCGCCGGGTCCCGATGCGCTCATGATAGCATATCCAGGGCCGGGGGCGACCCCGCCGCCGACGACGAGCGGGGGGGGCGCCCCGCTCCATGTCGTGTCCTCCCTGGTCAATGCGGAGGCCCCGCTGGATAACGGGCCTGGAACTCAAACGTGCCAAGTTGGCTACCTAGGACGGTAAAGGGATCGCGATTCTGCGGGTGCCATTCGAGCACCGCTCGCTCGAAGTACTGCATGGTATAGGTCTGGCCGTCCAACGCGCTCTGCTCCGGGAACTCGTCGCTGAGCGGATAGCCGAGTTGCGCCAGGCCGCCGTGGCGCTCCCAGTACAGGCGGAAACTGCCACCCAGGCTATGGCCGGTCTCAGGGAAGTAGCGGGGATCGTTGGGATTGCGCTGCTGGCCGGGCGCCCCGGTGGGGTACTTCTGCTGGTAGCGATACGTGCCGAGTTGCGAGAGCAGCACCTGCGACCCTGCGGGGTTGTTCGGGTGCCACTCGAACACCGCCCGCTCAAAATATTGAACGGTGTACCGCTGGCCATCCAGCTTGTTGACTTCGGTAAACTCGTCGGTCAGGGGGTAGCCCTGCTGGGCCAGCCCGCCGTGGGTTTCCCAGTACTGGCGAAAACTCCCGCGCAAAATATGACCGGTTTCCGGGAAGCGGCGCGGTGCAGCGGACCCCCCCGGTGGCGGGCCGGGAGTCGGAGCCGGGCCCAGGACGGGGCCGCTGGAAGTATAGGCCACGAGCCGAGAGCCGGCCACGATCACGAGGGTGCCGTTGCCCGCCGCCAAGGAGCTAATGCCCGCGGCGGAGCCGGAGTTGCCCCCGCCGATCGTGGCGGAAAAGACCTGGTGCCCCGTGGCCGGATCGAGGCCATAAAGGGTGCCGCCCGTCCCGCCGATATACAGGACGTCGTGGACCACAATCGGCAGGCTGCGCAGGTCGCCCGCGCCCGCGAAACTCCAAAGCACGGCGCCCGTGCTTTCGTTGAAGGCTTGCAGTGTGCCGCCGTTGAGCAAGAATCCGCGCCCCCCGGAAAAACTCGGCGTGCCGTTCGCGGCGTAGATCTGGATCTCTTTGCCGGTCGCGGCGTCGAGGACATAGAGGTTCCCGGAGTCGGGAGCGTAGACTTTGTTGTTGTAGTAGGCCGGTGTGGCGCCCCCGCCGCCTTCGCAGTCGGTGCTGTGGTGCCAGAGCGGCGCGCCCTGCGCCAGCCCGAAGCCGTAGACCTGGGCGCAGGCGTAGGCGACGTATACGCCGTTGTCGCCCACGGCGGGCGAACTATCGTCGCCGTTCATCACCTCCGCCGTCCAGAGCACTTCGCCGTTGGTCTCGCGCACGGCATACATCGTCCCGCCGCTGCCCGCCCCGCCGGTATAGACGACGCCGTTGCGGGCACTGGGGGGCGACGAGAAGGCATATTGGCCGGGCAGCTTGGTGCTCCAGGTCGGCGTCCCGGTGCCGGCGTCGAAGGCCCGCAAAATGCCGTCGAAGTTGAGGGCAAAGATCTGACCCTGGTCATACGCGATCATGCCGCTGCTATACGTGCCGCCCTGGGCAATGGGGCCCCAGACCAGTTCGCCGGTGTGCAGGTTACGCGCTTGGAGCTGCCCACCCACGACCACATAGGTCCGGTCCCCCACGACCAGCGGGTACGAGAGACCCTGGTCCGGGCCCAGATCCAGGTTCCAGATCTGCCGGAGGGGCGGCGTGAGGGAGTCGTTCGCGATACTGCCGGTATGCGCGGCGTTGATCTGGTAGGTGACGCTGGCATCGGTGGTATCGCTGGCGGGGAGCGCGGGCGGGGCCGGCGGTGCGGCGGGCGGGGGCGCGGCGGTGGGAATCGGCGCCCCGCCACTCCCGGCCCGGCCAAAGGCGATCAGCCACTGGTTGTAAGGGACCATCAGCCGGCCGTTGCTCGCCCCCAACCCGGTCGTGACTTCATGCACAGTCTCGCCGGTCTCCGGTAGCGCGAAAGCCTGCTTGGCCAGCTCACGCCCGCTGGCCGGGTCCAGGACATGGATCTGATTGCCTTCCTGGATATAGAGGGCCGTGTCGTCCACCAGCGGCGGGCCACTTAAATGGCCTGCGCCGGCAAAACTCCACTCCACCCGATTCGTCGCCGTATCAAACGCCTGGAGCGTGGCGCCGTTGAGCGCAAAGCCCTGCCCCCCCGCAAAAGCCGGTTTGCTGCTCGCGGCCAGGATCTGGATCTGCTTGCCGGTGGCGGCATCCAGGACATAAAGGCGGTCCCGGCCCGCGGCTATATAGACGCGGTCCTGGTGCAGGACCAGTTCCGCACCGTCGCTAGCGGTGCATTCCTCGGACTGCTGCCAGAGCACGCGGCCGGTGCGGGGCTCATAGGCGGTCGCTCCGCAGCCCACCGCGCTAAACACGGCGGTATCATTGACGGCCGGGCTGCCGTCACTGCTCGCGGCTTGCCAGAGAATCGCGCCGTTGCTTTCGTCGACGGCATAGAGCGTCGTCCCGCTGCCCGAGCCCGTGAGATAAACCACGCCATTGTAGGCGGTCGGCGGGGTGCTGAAAGCGTACTGGACCGGCATTTTGGCACTCCAGCGCGGCGTGCCGCTGGCGGCGTCATAGGCCCGTAAGATGCCGTCGAAATTGACCGAAAACACCTGGTCGTGGTCATAGGCCAGGGCGGACGGCCAATAGGGCCCGCCCTGCTCCAGCGGTCCCCAGAGGACCTGGCCGTTGCGGGCGTCGAGACCATAGAGCCCCGCCCCGTACCCAGCGTCCGCGCCGTGGCCGACGATCACATAAATCCGGTCGCCCACAACCAGGGGGTAGGATACACCGCCGTGGAGGTTGACCGCCCAAAGCTGGGTCAGGGGCAGCGCCAGCTTGCTATCGGCGAGATAGCCGTCGTGGCTGGCATTGACCCCCCAGGTAACCGTGGCATCCGCCGTGCCGCCGGCCAGCGTATCGCGCGCGCCCCCGGCCCCGATGACCAGAAGCAGCCCCAGCCCGAACAAAACCAGGGCCCACCGTCGAGTACCGCTGTATTTCATTTGCGCCATCCTTTCTAAACTCCCACACGACTCCAGCCGATTCAGCTATACACATCTACACCCACCAACCCGGCAAAAAGAAGTTATTGGTATAGTACCGCAAATATCTTCCCTTGCCCAGGCCGCCTGTACCGGTCAGCGCCGGCAGCGCCCCGGCCGCCAACAGCGCGTGCAGCCGCGCCAACTCCGCGTCGCGCCCGACAAAGAGCGGGGTGGGGTGGTAGGGCCCACAGAACGGCCCGCCGGTCGGAGCCGGTGCCAGCGCGGGCCACTGCTCGCGCAGGGCCTGCAACGGGGGGCTGTCCGGGTTGGCGGCCAGGGCCGCGGTGAGCAGATCGGCGAGTTGGTCGTGGGCCGCGGCCCATTGCCGCAGCGCGAATACGGTCGTCGCCAGGTCGGCGGGTTCGGGGGCCAGCGCATTGAGGTTCTGGTTGAGGCCGAACCCGACGGCGCGGGCCAGGTCCGCGCGCGCCGGGAAGGCGGCCAGCAGGGCAGCGGCGAAGCGCGACAGGCGATCGGGGGCGGGCATAGGCCCAGTATAGCATACCGGCCGGCTGGCGGGCGGCGAGGATCTTCTCGCCGCCCGTGTTTCTGTGCGTGCTGACTTACGGTGCGTTGAAACCCGACGGCCCTGGCGTAGCTGTGGGTCCGCCACAGGGCGCGCTGCCGGTATAATGATCCCAGGAATTCGGACCAGGAGCTAAGGTGGATGCCGATGTGCTAGAATGGCATGGCGTAAAGGAGATTCGACAGATGCCCACACCCCGTCGCAGCTACTCGGCCGAGTACAAAGCGAAAATCGCCCTGGAGGCGCTCAAGGGACAGCGCCCCCTCAATGAACTGGCCGCCGAGCCCGGCATCCATCCCCATCAGATCGGCCAGTGGCGTAGCCAACTACTGACCGCCATCCCCGGCATTTTTCCCGAGCGGGGGGCCGTGGCTTCCTTGCTCGCCAGAATTGTGAAAGCCGCCCGATCGCCCCGGGCGATCCCGCCGCCGGTCCCGGCCGGCGCGGCGGCCGGGACCGGCGCCCGCGTGGCGCGGCGCGGCATCCCTCCCGCGGTGTGGCTGCTGGGCAGTTATGGGCTGGCCGCCGGGCTGTTACTCCTGGCCATCGGCGACCACCCGCCCTTCCCCTATAACTGGGAGCCGGCCACCGGCCGCGGTCTGTTGGCCTTCTGGGCCCATCCCGGGCTGGCCATCTTCCAGGCCCGCGAAGGGTTGATGACCGACAGCGGCGACTCGCCGCTGCTGGTGCTGCCCGCCTGGCTCGCCTGGCAGGTGCTCGGCGTCAACCTCACCGCCCTGCGCGTGCCGGCCGCGCTGATCGCGGCCGCCGCGGTGCCCTTGCTCTGGCCGGTCGGGCGGCGCCTGGTGGGCCCCCGCGCGGCGGCGCTGGCCGTCGGGCTGCTGGCCCTCTCGCCGGTCTTTCTCTTTTACGGCCGCACGGCCACCCTGGTCGGCCTCTCGCTCACGCCGGCCCTGCTGACCATCGATGTGCTGCTGCGGGCCCTGGCCCGGCCCCACGCCTGGCGCTGGATCCTGGCCGTGCCCGCCCTGCTGGTGGTGGACGCTTATGCCTACGCGCCGATCCGCTTTCTCTGGCCCCTGAGCCTGCTGCTGCTGGCCTGGACCCTGCACGACCACCCGGCCGCCCGGCCGCGCCTGCGCCCGGCGCTCGTCCTGGCCGGGGGGCTGGTGTTCCTGCTGCTGCCCTGGATCGAGCAGGACTCCGGCGGCACTCTCGGGATGGCGCTGCTCTATTATTACGACGGCCGGGGCGAACAGGTCTTCACGCAAACGCTCTACCAGCCCCCGGCCGCCGATCTCCAGGCTGCGGCGGCCGGGCGGGTCGGCAGGCCGCAGCTCACCGTGGCCCAAGCCGCCACGCAAATCGGGCAAAATACCCTGGACTACGGCCAGTTACTGCTGGACTGGGACACCCGCCCGCTGCTCACCGATTACTGGAACCCCCACGGCCGGCTCTATCCCGCGGTCCTGGTGCCCTTCTTCCTGCTCGGCCTCTGGCGCACCGCGCGGGCGGCCCGGCGGCAGGCGCCCGCGCGCCGCCTGCTGGTGCTCTTCCTGGGCCTGAGCCTGCCGCTGCTCCTGACTTCGCAGGTGCATAGCGGGCGGCTGATCTTCGCGGTGCCCTTGCTCCTGCTGCTCGTCGCCAGCGGATTCTGGGCGGTGGCGCGGGCCGGCGCCGGCTGGGTCGCGGCCCACGCCGCGGCCGGGGCCGGCGGGCGGCTGGAGCGGGGGTTGGGCGGGGGCGGGGCCGCCGTGTTACTGGTCGTGGTCGCGACGACCACCTGGCAGGAATATCGCGTCACGCCCCCGCCCCCGCCCGAGGAGGCCGTGGTGCCGCTCTTGCGGGCGGGCGCGAGCGGCCCCGCGGCCGGGGCGGCCCTCGTGATGGGCGATCCGGCCGCGGGCGACCAGGTCGCGCTGGAGCGCGTGACGGTGGGCGGCTACCAACTGGAATTGCAGGACCGCTATCGCTTTGTCGACCTCGCCGCCGGCCCGGACGCGGGCCCCGCCCCCGGCGATCGGCGGCCGCCGCTCTACTACGGTGCGATCCTGGATCGGCTCGCCCAGCCCGACACGCTGCCGGGCGGCTGCAGCCTGCACTATTATGTCGCGGCCGCCCAAGCCGCCGCCTTCACCCAGGTGGCCGCCCCCTGGCGCGATCACTGTGGGGCGCCCCTGGCGTACCAGGTCTGGCCACGCTGATGCGGGCCCGGTGAATAGCTTCGAGCGTGGCGAAGCTGGCTACGACGAACCACCCCCGCCGCGCCGGCACCGGCGGGCGCCGCGTCGTATGGAACAAGCCGCCGGCCCACGCCAGCAAGAAGATCCCGAGCCCCTGGAACACCCCAGCCGGCCCGAGCCCCGTCAGGCCGGTCAAGGGCGCTGCGGCCGGCCGGCAGACCGCGCCGCACGCCCCGCTGAACAGGGATACCGCTGGCGAACTCTCTCTGGGAGCTTCGGAGGTGTTGCTGGCCCTGGCACAAGGAGCCTCTCTCGTCTACTTTATTCCCGAAGATACCGCGCAGGCGGCCCGCGCCTGCTTTCCCAAGGGCCATCCCTTGATCTGCATTGCCGCGCAACTCGCCGCCCTCTATGCCAATGCCCAATTCGCCAGCCTCTTTGCCCCCACCGGCCCGCCCGCCCTGGACCCCGCCCGCCTCGCCCTGGTCACGGTGTTCCAATTCATGGCGGGCCTGACCGATGAGCAAGCCGCCGATGCGGCCCGCGGGCATCTCGCCTGGAAGTAGGCCCTCGCCTTGCCGCTCCACGATCCGGGCTTCGACAGCTCCGTGCTTTGTGAGTTTCGCGCCCGGCTGCTCGGTGCAGATCTTACGGCCCACGCCCAAGCCGAAGCGCACCATCTGCGCCAAGTCGGCCTGGCAGGGAAACGCCGCACAGAGGGCCTCTACGAGTTGTTGGGCTTGCGCGCCCGACGGTGCAGATCATGCCGTCCGCTCGCGGCCCGATTCCCGCCCGTGGGGGCCCCGGGAACTTCTGTGGCCCTCACCGCGTCTAGGGAGTAGCGCGGGATCGCCCCGCCGCCGCACGCGGAGGTTGGTATGGCACGGAAGCTCGTCTCAGTCCTCGGGAGGCTGCTCCTGCCGCTCGCCCTCCTGGTCGCCCCGGCCTGCACGGAGGGGGCCGCGCCGCCCCGGGGCCCCCTCCCCACCCCATCCGTCGCGGTCTCCCGCCCTACCCCTCTCCTGCTGCAGGTCCCCGCCGGGACCTGGGGCGAGGAGAGCCAGATCCGCCTCGACGTGGACGCCACTGGTACCGGCATAGAGGGAAACTGCTGGGGGGGGAAGATCACCCAGTCGTTGACGCTCAGCCCCACGGGCCACTTCGATGTGCCAGGTAGCTTTGAGGAGGGGAGCGGGGCCCCACCTCCAACGTGGTACGTGCCACAGATCTATACCGCCCGCTATCAGGGCTGGACCGATGGCCAGACCCTGACGCTGACGATTACCCTGCCGCCGAATTACCCCGACCCCCCCTCACCCTTCCACTTGATCGTGATCGGGCCCTTCACACTGACCCGCATTTTAGATCCTCTCCGCTTCCTGGGGCCCGGGTGCGCATAGGGGCAATGCGCGCACGCGGGCCCCCCCGGCGGCCCGGCCTAGTCCAATTGCCGCTACGCTCCATCAGCCAGGATGCGTAAAGCCCTGTCCTCCTACTGCGGCGAGGCAAACCCCGTCCGATAGAGCGTCGGGTGCGCGACCTTCTGCACGCGCTGGCGGGCCCGATCTAGGTGCGCCTCGTAATGGGCCAGCACCGTCGGCGCCCAATGCGGCGTCGTGTTGAAGGTGGCGACAAAGCGCGCATGCGCGGCTTGCACCTGCTCCAGGGTCGTGGACTGCTCGAAGTGCGCGTCGGCCCGCCGCAGTTGCACCTTGAACTGCGCCTCAATCAGTCCCCCCGGACAACCATAGGCATTGAGCGCCGCATAGAGCAATTGCAACACGGCAATGGTATCTTGATAGTAAGAGGCCAGGCCTGCCAGGATCTGGCGCGAATAGCCGTCAATCACACACACGCTGTAGACCCATTGGCCGTCGAGTTGCACCAGATAGCGCAAGTCCACGAACCAATAGTGTCGCCGCTGAATTTGTGCAAGCCCGCCAGAGTCGCCGTGATGCTTCCGTAGTGGGGTGCGATCTTGCGGTTTCTACCCTCGGCCCGGACGTACCGCGATCCACTCGCCCGGCGCGACAGTGAACGAAACGCCGTTCAAGATCGGCACCTGGTCCCCGCCCAGCGGGAGCCCCCGCGTTAGAGCGGGGGTCGGCCGCGATGCGCTACCATCCGGCCGTGCCCGGGTCGCCTTTGAAGGGACCGACGATCGCATCCGTAATCCAGCCGCCATAGAAGTCGCCCGGCTGGGCGCGCACCCGCTCGCCATCCACCAGGCAGATGTCCATGCGGCTGGGATACACGGCGATATAGTTGCGGATACCGGCATACGCGGGAGTCGGGTGGGGATAATACCAGGCGGCGGCGGGCGCTACTTTGGCGCCGACGGTAATGGTGTAATAGGCGGCGTGGCCTTTCCATTCACAGAAGGTGCGGTGCGGGGCGTCCGTGAAGTACGCCGCGAGGTGGACATCGTCCGGGGGCAGATAATAGACGGGCGGGTGGCTGGTCTCCAGAATCCGCCGCGCCCGGCGGCTATCGGCGATGATCACGCCGTTGAAGATCACCTGGATGTGCTGGTGCGAGTCTTCCAGCCGCGGCGGCCGGGGATAATCCCAGACCGATTCCTGCCCCGGCCCCGGCTCAATGCGACGTGTATGCAACACCGGCACCTCCGTATTATCCAAAGAACAGGGGTGGCGCCCGTGCGTCACCCCTGCGGAAGCGAGTCCAGAAGCCTCGCGTGTGCGCTAGCCGCGATCCTTGGCCGGCGTATACGGGCGCATCGCGGGGCCGCTATAGTCCACACTCGGGCGGATGATGCGGTTGTCGGACAGCTGCTCCAGGATGTGGCCCGTCCAGCCGGCGATGCGGCTGACGGCAAACGCGGCCGGCATGAGATCGGGCGCCAGGCCCAGGCCGTAGAGCACCGGGGCCGAGTAGAATTCGACGTTCGGGTAGAGCTTGCGCTCGGCAAAGTAGGGATGCGAGGCCGACAGCACGTCGATGCGGCTGGCGATATCGAACCAGCGGCTGTCGTCGACCAGCTTGGCCAGGCTGGAGGCGTGGTGCGCCAGGTGCTTGGCGCGCGGATCGCGCGTCTTGTAGATCCGGTGGCCCATACCCATCAGGCGGCGCTTGGTGGCCAGGGCATTGTCGATAAAGCTCTCGACTTTGTCGGGCGCGCCGATCTCCATCAGCATCTCCATCGCCTTCTGGTTGGCACTGCCGTGCGAGACGCCGCGCAAGGTGCCGATCGCGGTGACGAGGGCCGAGTAATAGTCGCTAACGGTCGAAATGGTCACCATCGCCGCGAAGGTGCTGGCGTTCAGGCTATGCTCGGCGGCCAGCACGAGGTAGGTATTGAACGCGTGCGCGAGCTCCTCCCGGGGCGCGGTGCCGGCCAGCATATACAGGAAATTCGCCGCGTGGCCCAGGTCCTCGCGGGGGGCCACCGGCTCCTTGCCGTGCCGGATACGATCGTAGGCGGCGACGATGGTTGGGAACTGGGCGGCCAGGCGGGTGGCTTTTTCCAGGACGGCGGCCCGGCTCGTGTTGTCCACATCCGTATCGGCCAGGGCCAGGGCCGAGACGACGGTGCGCAGCGCGTCGATGGGCGCTCCGGTGGGGGGCAGGGTCCGCAGGATCTTGCCTGCCAGATCGGGCAGCCCGCGCTGGGCTTTCAACCGGCCGCTAAAATCGGCTAATTGCGCTGCCGTCGGCAGCTCCCCATACCAGAGTAGATACGTGACTTCCTCAAAGCTCGAGTTCTCGGCCAGGTCGTCGATATTGTAGCCGCGATAGCTGAGCCGCCCGATATCGCCCTCGACTAAGCTCAACGCGCTGGTCCCGACGACCACTCCTTCAAGCCCCTTTGCTTGTACTGGTTTCTGATCGCTCACAAACTCATCTCCTCTGGGCGCCACGATGCACCCCTAGTCTAAACCATCCCTCTACGCGGGACAAAATCCGCGCCTAAAAGCGGGCATACTTATAAAGGCCCCCGGGCACGCACTATTATACATCCCTATTATACATCTTTGGGCAGTATTCGTCACGGGGCAGGCTCCGTGCGCTAAGCGGCCGGCTGGGGGCAGTATTCGCCACGGGGCAGGCTCCGTGCTATAATAGGCCCGTAAGCACGGGGGTCACCCCCGGCCAGCGGACATGCGGTGCCGTCCCGGCGGACCCCGCACTTTGGTGGTAAGAGATTAAGGAGGATGGCATGCCCAGCACGACAGGACCCGCGCAGCCCGCAGAATCCCCGCAGCCCCCCACCGCTCGGCGCCCCGATTTTGAGCAGACGGACCGGGTGATGCATGAAGAGCGCATGTTCACCCCGCCGGCCGCCGTGGTCGAGAATGCCACGATCACCGCCTATATTCGCGCCAAGGGTTTCCAGTCGTATGAGGAGCTCTACGCCTGGTCGATCGCGCACCCCGAGGACTACTGGGCGGAACAAGCGCGGGAGCTCCATTGGTTCCAACCCTGGGACACTGTCTTCCAGTGGACGGAGAAGCCCTTCTTCACCTGGTTTGCCGGGGGCAAGTTCAATATCTGCTACAACTGCCTCGACCGGCACCAGGGCACCCCGGTCTGGGACTCCATCGCCTATTACTGGGAAGGGGAAGATCCCACCGAGACCCGGACGATCACCTATGCCGAGCTCCATCGCGAGGTGAACCGCTTCGCCCGGGCCCTGCTCGACGCGGGCGTCCAACGGGGCGACAAAGTGACGATCTATATGTCCCGCTGCGTCGAAATGATCGTGGCCATGCTCGCCGTCGCGCGGATCGGGGCCGTCCATTCGGTGATCTTCGGCGGCTTTGCCGCCCATGCCATCGTCGATCGCGTCGAAGATGCCGACTCGCATACCATCATCACCATCGACGGCTATCCGTATAACGGCAAGCAGCTGAACCTGAAGGCGATCGTCGACGAAGCAGCCGACCAACTGCCCGGCGTGCAGCGGGTGATCGTCGTCCGCCGGAGCGGCATGGCCGTGGCGATGAAGCCCGGGCGCGACGTCTATTACGACGAGTTGGTGGCCCGGCTGCCGGCCGAGGTGGCCGTGCCCTGCGCCGAGATGGACGCGGAAGACCCCCTCTA
This sequence comes from Chloroflexia bacterium, assembly GCA_035310405.1. Taxonomy (GTDB): domain Bacteria; phylum Chloroflexota; class Chloroflexia; order QHBQ01; family JAICKM01; genus JAICKM01. The sequence continues at coordinate 21,612 of DATGEF010000834.1, forward strand.
CATCCTCTACACCTCCGGCTCGACCGGCAAGCCCAAAGGGGTGATCCACATCCAGGGCGGGTACGCCGTCGGCTGCTACGCGACCACCAAATTTGTCTTCGATACCAAGCCCGGCGACATCTACTGGTGTACCGCCGACCCCGGCTGGGT
>DATGEF010000835.1:0-2311 GCA_035310405.1 Chloroflexia bacterium
ACGGCCGCCTCAATCATTTTAGCCAACTGGGCGCGCGTGGCATTGCTGCCCGGGCGGAAGGTGCGATCGGCATAGCCGCTGACCACCTGATGCTGGAAGGCCGCTTCGATAAAGCCATAGAACGGATGGGTCGCCGGGACGTCGTCGAAGTCCTGCGATCCGGCCGGGACCACGGCCCAGCCCTTGGCCACTGTCAGCATCTTGCTGAGTTGGCCGCGCGTCACGTTATTATTGGGGCGGAAGTAGGGCCGGTTCTGATCGTCGCAGGGCTCCCCGGGCGCGCCACAGGCATAGCCGCTGATGATGCCATGCCCGTAAGCGGTTTCCACCACGCCATAGAAGCCGCTGGTGGGCGGCACATCGCTAAAGACCTGGCCCGCACTGCTATCGATCGACCAGCCGAGCGCGAGCACCACCATTTTGCTGATCTGGCCCCGCGTGGCGTTGTTGAAGGGCCGGAAAGTGTAGTCGGCGTAGCCGCCGACCGCGCCCGCCTGGGCCAGGGCCTCGATAAACGGCTGGCCCCAGAAATCGAGATCGACATCGGCGAAACGCGCCGGCTTGTCCAGCTCGATGTAGACCGGGTCGGTGAGCGGGACGGTGATCTGCCCGTTGCCGACGCTATAGCTGACCGGCTGGCCATACTTGTCGGTAACCGCCTGGACATGGCCCGCCGGCCAGGACTCGCTCGCCGCCCCGTTGTCGGACCAGGCGACGATCAGGCCGCGGCCGTCCGCGCGGCGCATAGAAGACCCGGTGGCGGTCGGATTGCCGCCCAGCTCGCCGGCCGCCTGCGGGCGCAAGAAGGTCGTGCTGCTGAGGTAGCCGGCGGCGACCTGGTAGGCGGTGTAGGCCGGCTTCGGGGTGCCGTCGAGGGCCAGGAGCCCGTGCCGGGCGAAGTAACCGTACGTCGGGTCATCAAAATCGTGAAGCGGGAACCAGCTGGCGGACTGGATCCCGGAGCGCAGGATGCCGGCATAGACCTTCGGCACATACGCCGCCTGTAATGCCAGGCTACCCTGCCAGAAGGGATCGCTGGAGGCGCCGGTTTCGCTCCAGATCAACGGTTTTTGCACACCGGCCGCGGCCATCGTCGCCTGCAGGGAGTCGACCAGGGCTTGCAAGCTGGGCCACGAGCTGCTCGCACTAGGATAGTGATGGAAATTGACGGCATCCATGGAGGCCCCGGCCCCGGCGGCGAGCAAGTTAGGGAAGAAACTGCGCACGAAAGGCCCCCCCTGCTCGGTAAAGTTATCATAGCCCAGGCCGCCTATCACAACCGCGGCCGCCGGCGCGACCGATTTGATGATTTGCGCGTCCTGCTCCAACACTGCGGCGTAGCCGGCCGCCTGGTTGCCCCAGGCCTGAACCGCATCGGGCTCGTTGTAGATCTCCCACTCGCGCACGGTAAAGGGTGCGCCGCCGTAGCGTTGCGCGGCCACCGTGACGAAATTATAGTAGACGGCGATCGGTGCCTGGTCCACCGGCCCATTTTCGGCGCTGGCCGCCCAGGCTGGATTCCCGCCCACGACCAGCAGCACATCCAGATTCTGCGCGGCCAGCGCGGCCAGGCTAGCGTCGGGTATAGTCCAATCATACATGCTGCTGGAAGTGGGTTGGACCTGAGACCACAGTAATTCTACGCGCACGAGTTGGACCCCAGCCTGCTGTAATATCTGGGCCTCGCTCGGGGTGACTAGACCGGGTACGGACACGCTGAAGCGATCGGCGGGTAATAGGGCCGTGGCCGGACTATGCTGGCGAGGAGCCGGCGTAGCAAACGCCGGCCACGGCCCCAGCCATAGGCTGAGCAGTAAACAGAGATATACAAGCTTGCGCATTGGCGTTGTCACTCTCCAGGTTAGAAGGGCTAGGGGTTGGCGCGCCCGAAAGTGTGAAGTAAGCCTGGAGCGAAGTATACCAAATCGCTTTGTATGCTCGCAAGCATCAGGTAGTTAATCACGGGGTAAATTTAGTTTCCAGAGGCAAGAAGGTTAGAAGGTTGCGATGGCTTGTCGCCCGCAAACAACTATGTTAAGCTTAGGCTTGCGCCCGCCAGGGGCTCGGCGTGGCAGCATGGGCAGGAGCAACGACGCGTGGACCGCAGATTTCTATGCTAGCGGCGGGGGCGATCCGCCGCGGCGCGCGGCTGATCTGGGCGATCCCGCCCATCCTGGGGCTGCTGGCGCTCTGGGCGGCCGCGACCGGTAGCCTGCAGCAAACCTTCTATCCGGAAGCCACCGGCGTCGCCGGCGAGCTGCTGGCCGGCCATAGTGTGGGCCAGACGTTCCTCGCCCAGCACGACGGCCTG
>DATGEF010000836.1:0-13978 GCA_035310405.1 Chloroflexia bacterium
AAAATCCAAAATCCAAAATCCAAAATCCGATGGTCCAAAATCCGACGGTCCAAAATCCGATGGTCCAAAATCGACCGAGCCAGGAGGCCACCCGCCATGGTCCAGGCGCCCACTCCGGCAATCCAAAATCCAAAATCCAAAATCCAAAATCCCCAGGTCCGGATCTTCGGCATCCGCCACCATGGGCCCGGGTCGGCGCGTAGCCTGCGCCAGGCGTTGCAGACACTGCGGCCCGACTGCATCCTGGTGGAAGGCCCGCCCGATGCGGCCGCGGTCCTGCCGCTCCTGACGCACGCCGCGATGCGGCCCCCGGTGGCCCTGCTGGTCTACGTCCCGAACGAGCCGCAGCGGGCCGTCTACTATCCCTTCGCTATCTTCTCGCCCGAGTGGCAGGCGCTGCACTACGGCCTGACGCACACGATCCCGGTGCGCTTTATGGACCTGCCGCAAGCCCACCGCCTGGCCCTGGCCCCCCCGGAGCCAGCCGCCCCCGCGGCGGAGCCGGGCCCCCCGCCGGCCGGCGAGCCGCCCGCGAGTCCTGCGGGCGCCCCCGCCGCGGAGCCCGCCCCCAGCCCCCACGATGATCCGTTGGGCTGGCTGGCGCAGGCGGCCGGCTACAGCGATGGCGAGCGCTGGTGGGACCACATGGTCGAGTCGCGCCGCGACGGCGTCGACCTGTTCGCTGCGGTGCTGGAGGCGATGAGCGCCCTGCGCGAGGGGTTGCCCCCGCCGACCGACCCGGTCGAGGCCCTGCGCGAGGCCTATATGCGCCAGACCATCCGCGCGGCCCAGGCGGAGGGCTGCTGCCGCATCGCCGTGGTCTGCGGGGCGTTCCACGCGCCGGTGCTGGCCGCGATGCCGGCCGACGCCGCCGCCGACGCCGCCCTGCTCCGGGACTTGCCCAAGGTCCCGACCCAGGCGACCTGGGTGCCCTGGACCCATGGCCGGCTCTCCTACCACAGTGGGTACGGCGCGGGGATCGAATCGCCCGGCTGGTATGCGCACCTCTGGACGATGAGCGCGGCCGGCCACAGCCCGACCGAAGTCGCGGCCCATTGGCTGACACGGGTCGCCCGGCTGCTGCGCGACGAGGACCTCGACGCTTCGCCGGCGCATGTGATCGAGGCGGTGCGGCTGGCCCACGACCTGGCCGTGCTGCGCGACCGGCCGGTGCCCGGCCTGCCCGAGATGAACGAGGCGACCGAAGCGGTGCTCTGCGCCGGCAACGACCTGCCGCTGCGCCTGATCCACGAGAAGCTGATCGTCGGCGAGATCCTGGGCCGGGTCCCCGAGACGACCCCGATGGTGCCACTCGCGGCCGACTTGCAACGGGAGCAGCGCCGCCTGCGCCTGCCCGCGGAAGCTTTGCAGCGGGACTATGACCTGGACCTGCGCAAGCCGGGCGACCTGGATCGCAGCCACCTGCTGCACCGGCTGAACTTGCTCAGCATCCCCTGGGGCAAGCTCCAGCGGGTGGCCGGCAAGAAGGGCACCTTCCACGAGCTCTGGAAGGTGCAATGGCAGCCCGAGCTGGCCGTCGCCCTGATCGAGGCCGGCATCTGGGGCAATACCATCCTGGACGCGGCCACCGCCTACACCCGCACCGCGGCCGAGCAGGCCCCCGACCTGCCCGCCCTGACCCGCCTGGTGGACGGGGCGCTGCTGGCCGATCTCCCCGGCGCCCTGGAGCACCTGCTGGCCCGCTTACAGGCCGAGGCCGCCCGCGCCAGCGACGTGGCCCACCTGATGGATGCCCTGCCGCCGCTCGCCCAGGTCATGCGCTACGGCAACGTCCGCCAGACCGACGCCACGCAGGTGGGGCAGGTGGTCGACGGGCTGGTCGCCCGCATCTGTATCGGGCTGCCGGGCGCCAGCGCCTCGCTGAACGACGAGGCCGCCGAGGAGATGTTCAAGCGCCTGCTGGCCGTCGACGGCGCCGTGGCGCTGCTGGAGCACGCCGCGCACCTGGCCGCCTGGCAGGGCGTGCTGCACCACCTGGCCGACCAGCAGGGCCTGCATGGCCTGATCGCCGGGCGCTGCTGCCGGATCTTGCTGGAGGCCGGGGCGTTTACGCCCGAGGACACCGCCCGGCGCCTGGGCCTGGCCCTCTCGCTGGCGGGCGACCCGACGGCCGCGGCCACCTGGGTCGAAGGCTTCCTGAAGGGCAGTGGCTTGCTGCTGCTGCACGACGAAGCGCTCTGGGCGGTGCTGGATGCCTGGGTCGCCGCGCTGGCCGGCGATACCTTTACGGCCTTGCTGCCGCTGCTACGCCGCACTTTCAGCACCTTCCCCGCCCCCGAGCGCCGGGCGATGGGCGAGCGGGTACGCCAGGGGCCGGCCCGCCCGGCCCCTGCGGCCGGCGACCTGCCCGCCGACTTCGACTCCGCGCGCGCCGTCCGGGTGCTGCCCCTCGTCGCCCGGCTGCTGGGGGTCGCGGTGCCGGATCTGGAGGTGTGAAGGGAAGCGGGCGCCATAAATCATCCACGAAGGACACGAAGATCCCCGAAGGCATAAGCTGGGCCGGGTGAGGCGTCGTTCCTGCGTGAGGGCGGACCGCCGCGATCCGCTTTTGATGGGACCGGTCGGATACACATAGAGAGAAAACCATTGTGTCGCGAGGAGCGCCGGATGCCGATCTACTTTTATAGCAACAAAGAGCAACCGTACGGCTGCTTTTCCAACTTTTCGGCCCATATATTTCAACTGGACGGGGCCGTCTGGCCCACCAGCGAGCACTATTTCCAGGCCCAGAAGTTTGCCGGCACCGCGCATGTCGAAGCGATCCGGCAGGCCCACACGCCGAAGGAAGCGGCCCGCCGGGGCCGGGATCGCCAGCGTCCGCTCCGGGCCGACTGGGACGCGGTGAAGGACTCGGTGATGCGCCGCGCCGTGCTGCGCAAGTTCGAGACGCATGCCGACATCCGCGCCGTGCTGCTCGGCACCGGCGACGAAGAGCTGATCGAAGCGGCGCCCGGCGACTACTACTGGGGCTGCGGCACCGACGGCACTGGGCAGAACAAGCTCGGCCAGATCCTGATGGAAGTTCGTGAGATTCTGCGGTCCAGGGGGGAAACGAGGCAAACCCAAGGAGGCGAATGATGTTGGAGGCGCTGGATCGTATAGACTGGTCAGCCCTGAGCCATGCCTATGGCCCGGCCGACGATGTTCCCGGCCTGATTCGTGATCTGGCGTCGAGCGCGGCCGAGGTTCGCCGCCAAGCGATGCACGCCCTGTACGGCAACATCTGGCATCAAGGTACGGTTTACGAAGCGACAGCCTATGCCGTCCCTTTTCTGATCGCGCTTCTGCAAGAGGAGTCCGTGCCGGATCGGGATGAGATCCTTGTTTTGCTGTCCCACCTGGCCGACGGCAACTCATACCTGGATGTCCATCAGCACTTAGGGATCTTTCAGGAACTATACCAAGACGAAATGCAAACACCGGAGTTTCAAGAAAAACTCGAAGGCGAGCTTTCCGGGGTCCGGAACGCCCATCGGGCGGTGCTGGAAGGGATCGGCGTCTATGGTGATTTGTTAGACCATCCCGATCGCAAGTTGCGGGTAGCAGCCACCTACACGCTCGCCGGCTTCACGGAGCGTGCAAGCCAGATCATCCCCCGGCTCCAGGCGCGACTGGCCAGGGAGCCGGATGCCCAGGTAGCAGCTGGCCTGCTCCTGAGCTTGAGTGTGCTGGTTACCCCTGAGCCGGCCATGGTCCAGTTTTTTGTGGACCGGCTGGCGTCGGAGGACCGGTCCCTGGTGCGCCTGGCTGCGGCTATGGCCCTGGCGCGCTTGGCCGGCACGCAGACTCCCCGCGCCGCGGTCAATGTCCTCGTCCAGACGATCGCCAATCCCGCACCACTGGCGGCGCTATACCAGGAGTTGCCCTGGGCCAACGGCGATGTGGTGGGCGATACCAGCCTGTTTTTAGCCCGGGCCGGCGCCCCAGCGGCCGGCCATGCGATTCCCATCCTGATACAGGCCCTGGAGCAGGTCAGCGCGTTTAGCGCGCTCCACATCGCTGAAGCCCTCCTCGCGCTCACTTTCGCTGACCCGCCCTGGAACCAGGACGCAACCGCTCAGGATCTCACCGCCGTGCAGCGCCAGGTGCTGACCGGGATCGGGGTCAGCTCGAACGCCTGGCGCTTTAACGTCAATATGTCCGAGATTTTACAGGCGTTTGGCCTCCCGGACTGGCCCGACAAGCTGCAAAAGTTTCTAGAACCAGGTACAATGCAGCAGCCATAACCGACGACCTTAGCCGATTGCTAGGGAGTAGGAGCACCGCAATCATGACCCACTCCACGTCCCCGACCTCCGCACCGCCCGAAGAGCGGCTGCGCCGCTGGCGGCTGATCCTCGGCGGCGACGCGGCCGACGGCACCGGCCTGAGCCTGCAAGGGGCCGACCTCGGCATGGACCGGGCGTTGGGCGCCCTCTATGATGCCGATGGCCCGGGCGGCAAAAGCGGCGCGGGGCGGCGCGGGGGCATGGGCGCGTCGGCCCCCAACGTGGCGCGCTGGCTGGGCGATATCCGCGCCTATTTCCCCACGTCTGTCGTCCAGGTCATGCAGCGCGACGCCCTGGAGCGGCTCAACCTGCGCCAGATGCTCTTGCAGCCCGAGCTGCTGGAGGCCATCCAGCCGGATGTCCACCTGGTAGCCGACCTGGTGGCGCTCAAGAACCTGATGCCGGGCAAGACCAAGGAGACGGCGCGCCTGGTGGTGCGCAAAGTGGTCGAGGACGTGGAAAAGAAGCTGGCGAATCGTACCCGGCAGGCAGTGCTGGGCAGTCTGAACCGGGCGAGCCGCAACCGCCGCCCCCGCCACAACGAGATCGATTGGAACCGCACCATCCGCGCCAACCTGCGCCACTACCAGGCCCAATACCACACCATCATCCCGGAGACGCGCATCGGCTACGGGCGCAAGCGGGCGGCCCTGCGCCAGATCATCCTCTGCGTCGACCAGAGCGGCTCGATGGCGACCTCGGTCGTCTACGCCGGGATCTTTGGGGCGGTTCTGGCGAGCCTCCCCGCCCTGAAAACCCGCGTGGTGGTGTTCGACACGGCTGTCGTCGACCTGACCGACGAATTGCAGGACCCGGTCGAGCTGTTGTTCGGCACGCAGCTGGGCGGCGGCACGGACATCCACCAGGCGCTCACCTATTGCCAGAGCCTGGTCCGCCAACCGCAAGAGACGATCCTGGTGCTGATCAGCGACCTCTACGAGGGCGGGAACGCCACGGAGATGCTCAAGCGGGCGGCCGCGCTGGTCGGTTCGGGGGTTCAGCTGATCGCGCTCCTGGCCTTGAGCGACGACGGCGCGCCCAGCTTCGACCACCACCACGCGGCGGCCCTGGCCGCGATGGGCGCCCCGGCCTTTGCCTGCACCCCGGATCTCTTCCCCGAGCTCATCGCGGCGGCGATCAGCCGCCAGGACATCGGCGCCTGGGCGGCCAGCCGGGAGATCGTGACGGCCCGCGGGCGGAACGCGTGACGTGTAACGAGTTTTGAGTTTTGAGTTTTGAGTTTTGAGTTGCTTGGGTCCGGGGGACTAATATTACCGCTTCTGGGGGCGGAGAGCCGGCGGCTGAAGCCGCGGCTACGCAGCCTGAGCCCGTCTACGCGGGCTCACGGAACATCTCGGGGTATTACCAATCACCGGTCACGCGTCCTGATCACGCGTCTCAACTCAGAACTCAAAACTCGTCACGCGTCTCAACTCAAAACTCAAAACTCAAAACTCAAAACTCGTCACGCGTCTCAACTCAAAACTCAAAACTCGTGACGTAGGCGGTGGCATAGGCCAGTAGGGCCGGGGTGGGGGGCTGGGGCTCGTACCAGGCCCAGGCGCGGGCGAGGACGGCGTCGGGGCCGGCGAAGACGGCGTCTCCGGTCTGCAACGGGGGATCGGGCGGCAGGGTCGCCGGGTTCACCGGCGCGACGATCTGCGCACCGCTGCTCAGCCGCAGATGCACACCGGCGGGGGTAGTGCGCAACACCAGCGCCCGCGGCCAGTAAGCGACCACCTCGCCGTGCTGCACCGCGACCAGGTCGCCCGGCCGCGGGTGCTGGCCCCGCGCGCGGAACGCCGGGCTGAGCAGCAGGCTCCACTCCGCGCCGGTGCCGGTGACCACGGCCAGCGCATAGATCTGCTGCTGCCGCATCACCGCGAGGGTTACCGGCGCGGGCGCCGATCCATCGTCGCTGGGCAACGCGCGCGCCCTGTCTATTTCCCCGCCCCGAGGGTGAAGACCTGGATGCGGCCGAGCTCGGCGTCCAGCACATAGACATGGCCGCCCGCGTCGACCGCTACCCCGGTCGGGAGGTTGAACTGGCCGGGCGCGTCCCCCGCTTTGCCGGTATGATCGATGCGGCCGGTGGCCGTATCGACGCTCGTCAGCTCCATGTGATCGGGGTCGGTCAGATAGAGCACCGTGCCCGCCTGGGCCAGGTTGCCTGCGCCGAGATTGGTCCCCACCTGCACCGGCCAGGTCTTCGTGATCGCGTCTTTCGTAGGATCCAGCCGGACGATCCGTTGCCGTAAATCGACCACATACAGGGTCTCGTCTTTGTCCACGACGACATCCACCGGCTGGTCGAGATGGGAGGTGGGATCGGCGCCGCCCGCATACTGGGCGCGCAGCTCGCCGGCCGCGCTATACTTGTCGATGCGGTTGGCGCAGGTCTCGGCGATGTAGACAAAGCCGTCGGCGCCCACGGTAAAGCCGGCGGGCGTACATAGGCCCCCGAAGGCGTGGTCAAACTGGCCATCCGGCGAGAAGACCTGGACCCGGCCGAGGCCCGAATCGAGCACGTAGATCTTGCCGTCGGGGCCGATGGCCACATCCTCCGGCGTCTCGAAGTCGCCATTGCCCTTGCCTTGCTGGCCCCAGGTGCGGGCCAGGCTGCCGTCCGGGTTCAGTACGACCACGCGGTGGTTCTCGCCATCGGCGATATAGAAGTGGCCGACCGCGTCGAGGGCCATCCCCCGGGGATGCTTCAGGTTGGAGCGGGCGTCGAGGACGCGATCGGGCGGCGTGACGCTCGGCTCGTTGCCGAGCTGCGCCTGCACATTACCGGGTTCGGTCACCTTCCCGGGCTGCCAGATCCCGGCGTCGGCCTGCAGGGCGGTCGGGCCGAGCATGGTATGCGCGCCCCCCGGCGGCGTCCAGTAGGCTTCGAGGTAGCCGACGTTGCCGGCCCAGGCGTAGCGCAGTTCAAAGCGGTGCGGGCCGGCCGTCAAATTGACCTGGCCGTTGGCGTTGTGGGCGTTGAAGTCGTTCTGCCGGTTATCGACGACCATCTGCCCGTCAATCGTGACCATGCTCCCGCCGTTGGAGAAGACGTCGAACGCGTACAGGCCGGTCTGCGGCGCCAGCAGCGTGCCCGACCAGACGGCCATCAGGGGGGCGCCGCCGCTCAGCGCATTTGGCGCGTCGCGAAAGCCGAGGAAGCCATCGATCCGTCGCATGATGACCGGGCTGCCGCCCCCGGGCGCATCGCTGGGGATGGGGCCCCAGGGGTCGCCCACCAGGGGGCGCACCTCGCCCAGCAGGGTGGTGCCCGGCCCGGACCAGAGATATTTTCGCGGCACCGGCACCAGCGCTTGGCCGGCGATCGCCCAGCCCAGGCTCACCCGGGCGTCGGCCGCGGGCAGGGTCCCGGTCAGCTCCACGGCATGGGGTCCGCGGGCCAGGATCACCTCGGCGTCCGGGGCGGGGGTTTTGGCGGTCCCGGTGAGTACCGAGATGCCGTCGATGACGAGGTGGGCCGCCGCCGGGGCATCCAGGTGGAAGCGATAGCGGCCAAAGGCGGGCGCGACCAGGCTGCCGGCCCAGCGGGCCTGGACGGGATAACTCAGGCCGGCCGGCGGGCTGCCGCCGGTGCCCAGGTTGGGCTCCGTCTGCTGGATGGCGGGCCCCTGGGCGGGGGTATACGTGGCCTGCAGCACGCGCCGCGCGTCGATCTGCGCGCTCGTCACACGGTACCAGGTGAACAGGCGCGGGCCGTTGTTGTTCGGCCCATAGGTGAACTGCTGCTCCTGGCCCTCGGGATAATAGGCGTGTAGGACGGAGAGGTATTGCTGGTCGGGGTCCCAGACCATGAAGACGGCGTCGCGGCCTTCGTTGTCGATAATCGGTAGCGCGTTGGAGGAATTGACCATATCGCTGCCTGGGGTGCCGTGGTTCAGGAAGCGGTTGTCGCCATGGCCCCAGTAAATCAGGTGCGCCCCGAGGTCATAATAGCGGGGGACCAATTTACTGCCCTCTTTCAGCACCTGGTCGTTCATTTGCCGCACGAAATAGGCCTGCCCGGTCACCTCGCTGAAGGGCAAGGGGATCTGCGCGAGGTAGCGATCATAGTAATCGTGATAGTTGATCAGGCCGAGGCTGCCCATCACGGCACAGAGGCCGGCCGTGCTGACGGCCAGGGCGGTGCGGCGCAGGGTCACCGACTGGCCGAAGCGGCTCAGCACCTGCACGAACTCGGCGACGAGCTTGTTCAGGGGGATCGCGGCAAAGACGGCCAGCGTCGGGATGATGCCGATCAGGCGGGCCATATAGGGCGCGTCGATGGTCAACATGCCGCCGACGAGCACGGTCGACCAGAACCACATCGACAGCAGGGCCATGCGGGTGTCGCGCCAGCGCCAGAGCGCCCAGGCGATGCCGAGGATAATCAGCACCGCCTCGAAGGGCTTGGCCACCGGCTCCTGGGTAAAGGTATAGACCGAGCTGGCGTCACCGCGATAGGTGAGGATCGAGAGCGTGGTGGTCAGCTGGCCCCATAGCACCCGCGGCCAAAAGCCATCTTTACTGAGCAGCAGGCTGGCCGGCGTCTGTTCGAAGACGACGGGCAGGGGCAGGGTATCCTGGGGCCCCGGCAGGCGCAGGCCTATATACAGGGGCGTATGGTTCACGCCATATTGGCCGGCCATACGGTCGACGTTGTTGAAGATCAGCTTGTCGTTGGCCCGCGCGTTCCACTCGGCCGAGTTGTCGACGAAATAGGCCAGCCAGGGTGAGATGAAACAAATGCAGGCGAGCGTGTAGACGACGATCGCGCTGGCATAGAGCAGCACGCTGCGGAACTGGGTGCGCAAGGCGCGGCCCAGGGCGCGGACCCGGCTCACGGCGGGCCCGTGCCGGCGGATGTTGCGATAGACGCCGGGCACGCGGACCAGGGGCATCAAAATAAACAGGTAGGCCATGAAAGCGACCACCAGGATCGGCGTCAGCCGGCCGCCCAGGTAGAAGTACATGCTCAGGATGTGCGCGTAGCCGGCCAGCACGAAGTTGAGCAGGCGCCGGCTCTTTAAGCCGCGGAAGAAGAAGAAAAAGCCGGTCACCAGGAAGAACGGCGTGGTCATGTTGCTGAATTCCTGGCGGCTGAAATGGATGGCCACGTCCGAAATGGCCAGGAAAATGCTGGCGATGATCGCCGTGCGCACGCCGAACCACTGGCGCACCAGCGGATAAAACGGCAGGATCATCAGCGTGCCGGCCAGGGTCGAGAACATGCGCAGCCCCAACATGCCGGTGCCGAAGACCTTCATGGTCAGGGCAATGCCCCAGTAGTAGAAGTTGGGCTGGCTGAACCAGCCGGTACGGAAGGGCGAGACGAGATTCCCTTCGAGGATGCTGATCGCATCCATGCCGGCTTCGCCCTCGTCGCCATGCATCCCGGTCTGCCAATCGTCAAGGCGGTAGAGGCGCAAGCCCAGGGCCAACAGGAAGATGGCCAGGAAGATGGCGATCTCCAGAAGGCGGGGGATGGCCAGATCGGTCCGGTCCTCGACCTCGACCAACCCCGCATCCGCACTCTGGTGGGCGTGGGCGCGGTGGCCGACGAAAGCGAGGAGCAGCAAGAGTAAGCTGATCGCCCACCCGACGCCCCCGGTCAGGGAGACGTAGCTCTGGTGGCGCAGCAGGTCCGTGCTATAGAGATTGAGCGCCAGGGCCACGAAGGCCAGAGCATAGCGGGCGACCCGGATGACGGCCGCGTAGCGGGCGAGCCGCCGGCGCCAGGCCGGGCCGGCGGCATCCGGCGCGGGCTCCCGCACCGGCAGCGTCCCGGCCGGCGCGGCCCGGCCCGGCCACAACAGGAAGCTCTTGTTTTTGTAGCTCCCGAGGCAGGCCAGGACCAGCAGGACAATCGCCGCCGCATACCAGCGGATCGAGCCGGGCACATCGCGGGCCATGCCGTCCGGCGGCCAGACCAGCCGTTGGGCGTAGACCGCCATGCCGAGGGCCAGGCCGCCGAGCAGGAGGGTCCGGCTGCGCCAGAGTGCCGAGCGCGCCAGGGCGCCGCGCCAGCCGGGCGCTGGCGCGGCGGACTCCAGGGTTTCCGGCGCGGGTAGATCCTCGGGCGCCTCGGGCGCGACGACGGGCGGGGCGGGCGGCGCGACGCCAGGGGGGGCCACGAGGGTGCCGGCCGCCACACCCGGCGGCGGGGGAGTCGCGGCAGCCGGCCGCCGCCCGCCCCGCGGCGCCGGGGCGCCCGGGACCCAGGGCTCGAAAGTGCGGCGCGCCGGCGTCGCCGCGGGCGCCGCGCTCGCCGGCGCAGCCACCGACGGCGCGAGGGCTTCGCCGGCGGCTGGGATCGGCGGGGCGGCCGCTTCAGGCGCGGCCAGGGGGGCAGCCAGGTCCAGCGTCGCCAGATCCGCCGGCTCGACGCTCGGCGGCGGGGGCTCGCTCAGCACGACGCGGCGCACAGGCCGCATCACCTCGACGGCCGCCTCCGGCGGAGTTAGCCGGTGCCCATTCCCGGCATCGCCGTCCTGGCCGGCCGGCGGGCCGCCGGCGGCTGTAGCGGGTGTAGTGTCGTCCGCTGGGACCCCGGGAGCCGGCCCTTCGCTGCGTTCAGTGCTCGCCATTCCTGCTCCATACTAGTGAAGTCGTGCTAATGGTCGGGTGGCTGATTGCCACCCGCCATATTAACATACTTTAGGATCGGGGGCCAGAAAGGTCAACTGACCCCCAACCCCCAGCCCCCAACCTCCAACCCCGCGTCCTACTTGAGATCGTGAAACACCTGGACCCGGCCGTTCTCGCTGTCGACAACATAGACTTTGCCGTCGGGGCCGGTGGCGATGCCGACCGGCACGCGGAACTGGCCGGGGTCGCTGCCGGCGCCGCCGGCATAATGCACCGTCCCGGTGGCCGGGTCCAGGATCGTCAGCCGCTGGCGATCCGGGTCGGTCATCACGACGAGGCCGCCGGCCACGGTCAGATGGCTGCCGCCGCGGGCGCGCCCGACGTCCACGGGCCATTGGTGCGCGATGTTGCCCGCCGCATCCAATTGCACGATCCGATCACGCAAGTCGACGACAAACGCGGTGCCATCCGGCGCCAGGGCCACGTCGATCGGCTGCTCAAACCGGCCGGGCGCGCCCGCCGGCCCGCCGGTCAGCGTGGCGTCGAGCTTACCCGCGGGGGTAAAGCGCAGGATCACGCTGCTGCTCGTCGCGGCGACCCAGATCCGCCCATCGGGCCCCACGGCAATCCCACTGGAGTTCGGGGCGATGTGCGGCAGGTGCAGCGTGACCTGGCCGTCGGCGCGGAAGACCTGCACATCGCCGGTGGTGACGTCGAGGGTGGCCACCTGGCCGTCGGGCGTGGTCGCCAGATCGGCCAGCAAGCCGAACTTGCCGGGCGCCGAGTCCGTCGTCTCGCTGCCCCAGCTGTTCAGCAGCTTGCCGGCGGCGTCGAAGTGGACGACGCGGTGGTTCGCGCTATCGCCGACGAAGAGATCGCCCGCGGCGCCGACCCCGATGCCGCGGGGCTCTTTCAGCCCGGCATCGCCGCCCAGGATGGTATCCGGCGGCACGGTCACGGGCGGCGGGCCGGCGGCGGGCACCGGGGCCGGTGCGGCCTGGGACGGGTCCGGGACCGCGCCGCGCGGCCAGCTGCGGGCCAGTGGGGTCAGCACCGTGGGCGGCACGAGCGCACGCGTCCCCCCCGGCGGCGTCCAGGCCCATTCCAGCGTCGCCCGGCCGCTCTGCCAGGCATAGCGCAGCTCGACGGCATGGGGCCCGGCGGTCAACGGCACGGTGGCCGCGGTCACCCCCAGGCTGCCGTTGGCCGGGTTGTTGACGACCGGCTGGCCGTCGATCAGGAGCAGCCCGGGGCCATTCGATCGGATCTCAAACGTGTAACTGCCGGCCCGCGGGGCGGCCAGGGTGCCTTGCCAGCGGGCGAGGAACGGGCCGCCGCCAAAACTCTCTTGATCGTCGCGGGCCTCGCGGAACCCCAGGAACGGATCGCTGCGCCGCGTGGTCGGGGGCTTGCCGCCGGCCGGGTCCGTGCCGGTCAGCGCCCCGCTCCCGGTGTTGGCCCAGACCTCACCGCTCAGGCCGCCCGTGGGGCCGGTATACAGGTAGCGCGGCGAGACCGCCAGCGGGCCCAGGCCGGTGGGCCCCCAGAGCACCGCCAGCCGGGCCTGGGGATCGGCGAGGGTGCCGGTCAACCGCACCGTATGGAGGCCGCGGGCGAGCACCAGGTCGGCGGTTTGCGCCGCGGGCAACCCTTTGCCGGCCGGGGCCCGAGTGTCCAGCACAGGCCGGCCGTCGACCGCCAGCGCGCCGTCCGCGCCACCCTGGAAGACGAAGGTATAGAACCCATAGCCCGGAGCCACCAACCCGCCATCCCAGGTGGCGGTGGCCGGGAAGGTCAGGCCGGGGGGCGCGGTCCAGGGGCCGCCAGGCGCGTCGCCGGCCCGGCCGGTGCCCAAGCCGGGCTCGTCGCGGCTGACCGGCGGGCCGCTACGCGGGGTGTACGTGGCGTGCAGGGTTTGCGCTTGGGCCAGTGCGTCCCGGGAGACCTTGTACGAGGTGAAGCGCACCTGGTCGGCGGACGTGCGAGCCAGCGCATCGGCGCCGGCCGGGTAAAAGAGGTTCAGGAAGGGCGTGAGCCGGATGGCGCGGTCCTCACTTTTGATCGGCGCCTCGACCCCGGCGGGATAGAAGAGCCGCAGCAGGGGCAGGTAATCGGCGTTGGAGCTGTAGACCAGGAAAGCCGCGCCCTTGCCGTCGTTGTCGGTGACCGGGAAGTGGTCGACCGGCACCGACATATCCTCGCCAGCGACGCCCTTGGCCGCGAAACGGGTGCTGCCGTAGCCAAAGAAGACGTCATAGTCCCCGACGCCGAACTGGTAGCCCTTGTAATCCTGGCCGAGCGCCTGGGCGTAGCGGGCCTGGGTCGTCGCGTCACAATACGGGCAGAGCGCGGCGTACTGACCGAAATATTCGCGATAGCCGTCGACGGCGAAGAAGAGGAGCAGCCCGACCAGGGGCACGGTGGCCCAGACCCGGGCCAGGGGCCGGCTCAGCGGCCAGGCGGCCGCCCAGACCCGGTCCAGGATGACGGCCGGAAAGAGCATGATCACCGGCCAGGCGCCCGTGAGCCGCTGCACGCTGGGGGTGTCCATGGTCAGGGCGGCGCCGAGCATGCCGCCCCAGAACCAGATACTGGCCAGGCCCAGGCGCCCGTCCCAGGCTTTCCAGGCGCCATAGGCCAGGCCAAGCAAGGCGATGGCCGCCCACAAGGGGGGCAGCATCGAGCCGGCATGATCGCGGATCTGGTAGAAAGGCGTCGGATCGCCACTGCGGTAGATCACTTCGGCCGTGACGCGCAGCTGTTCGAGCAGCACATGGCCCCAGGCCAGCGGGTGGCCGAGCACATTCTGCACGAGCGGCTGGGTGGCCATCCCCGGATCGTACGGCAGGCCATACTTGGCAAACGCCTGCGGCTGATTCTGGGGCGAGAAAATGGAGGTCTCCTGGGCGCGGCCCAGGAAGCCCTGCCAGTTGTCGCCGATCGAGAAGAGGGCATAGGGCAAGAAGGTCAGGCCAAAGGTGAGACCGAGCAGGACAAAGCCGAGGGCGTAGCGTTGGAAAAAGGCGAGCCGCCAGCGCACCAGGCAATAGAGGCCGGCCGCGGCCAGCAGGGGGATAATCAGCTTGCCCGCGGCGTAG
>DATGEF010000837.1:0-8848 GCA_035310405.1 Chloroflexia bacterium
GACCTATTTACGGCCGGACCCGCGCCGGCCGTATGCCCTGGTCTATATGGTCGCCTTCGATCCCCAGCGGGTGCGCCTGCACATGGTGCCGGGCACCAAGGAGCCCGTCTCGCCCTTCGGGCGGTCGGGCCCCGGGCAGGTGGCGTCTGAGGACTTGCGCGACCTGGTGGCCGCCTTTAACGGCGGCTGGAAATCGGTCCATGGCAACTATGGCATGCTGGTCGACGGGCAGCAAATCGCGCCGCCGAGTCCCCGGCTCGACACGGCGACCCTGGCCGAGCACGCGGACGGCCGCATCGAGATCGCATCCTGGAAGACGCTGCAGCACGCCACCGATCTGATCAGCTACCGCCAGAACTGCCCGATGATGATCGATAACGGCACCATCGCCGTCCAGGACCACATCACCAGTACCTGGGGCCTCTCGCTGCTGAGCCAGATGTATGTCTGGCGCTCGGGCCTCGGCATGACCGCGGATGGCAGCCTGATTTATGCGGCCGGGAATCCCATTTCGGCGGAAGAGCTGGCATCCGCCCTTCAGCAAGCCGGCGCCGTCACGGCGATGCAGCTGGATATCAACAGCGCCTTTGTCCACTGGCTGACGTACACCCGCACCCCGGCGGGCGGCTTGCGCGCCGAACCCCTGGTCGCGGGGATGGCCTACCGCCGCGACCAATACCTCACCCCGACCGACCGCGACTTCTTCTACCTCACCTGGCCCACGGTGCCGGTCGGCGCCCCGATCCACGATCGGTAACGGATCAGTAGGCAGTAGGCAGTAGGCAGTAGGCAGATCGTGCTGCCTACTGCCTACTGATTCACTGTCCAGCTGATATAGCTCGTGCGCTGGGTGTCATTGTTCACGTAGATGTCCGCGCGGTAGATGCCGGGCGTCCAGGGGCTGCTCTGGGAGAAGGCGAAGCCGACCCAGAAGCGGCCGTCGCGGCCGGGCGTGTTCGTTTGGTCCTGGTTGAGCAGATCCCGCTCGCCGTTGGGGGGCCCATAGAGGCGCACACGGATCGTCCGGGCCAGGTTGTCGCCGAAGGTGGCCTGGACGGCGA
Organism: Chloroflexia bacterium; assembly: GCA_035310405.1. Taxonomy (GTDB): domain Bacteria; phylum Chloroflexota; class Chloroflexia; order QHBQ01; family JAICKM01; genus JAICKM01. The sequence goes on from DATGEF010000837.1 coordinate 1,062, forward strand.
TGTAGAAGGAATCGCTCGGGCTATAGCTGGAGACGGCGTCGCAGCGGCCTCCGGCGTCCAGCCGCTGGCAGAGCTCGGAAGCGATCGCCAGGGCGCCATTGGCGGGATTGGTCCCGGCGAGGCCGCCGGCGCCCGGGGTGCCCAGTTGGGCCGGGTTGCTGGGACCGCCCTGGCCGTTGCCGCCGAAGCCCGGCGGCAGGGTCGGCAGACTCTGCACCCCCCCCGCGACGCTGGTCGCCACGATGATCCCGCCGATCGGCGTGGGCCGGGCCGTGAGGGTGGCCGCCGCCTGGGCCGTGGCGACCGCGCGCGCCGCGGCGGTCGGCGGGTTGGCCGGGATGTCGGGGGTCAGCCCCAGGCTCACCTGGCCGGGCAGGGGGGTCACCACGGCCACCGGAGACAGATTAATCGGGACGATCACGCGTTGGTGCAGGGCGCCCAACCGCACTAATAGCCCGATGAGGATAAAAACCCCCAGGAGCGTGGCGGCGGCGCCCAGGATGGCGTGACCATGCTCGATCGGCCGGCTGCGGGCGGCCGTCGCGACCGCATAGGCCGGGTAAGGCGCGGCGCCCCCGGCCAGGCCGGGATTGACCAGCACCTCGCCGCAGCGGGGGCAGATCGTATCGTCGTCAAAGAACTCACGGCCTTGCTGGTAGGACGGGCAATCGGGATTTGGGCACTTTTTCATGCAGGCTCCTGGCTAGGCGCGCTGCCGCTGCGCCTGTGCGGCTGGTATCGAGTATAATAGAGCGGAATTTCCCGTCACGAAAGGCCGCTTATGACAGCTGACCTCCTCCGCTTTGGCTATACGGATAGTATACATCTTTTGCCGTTGCTCTACCCCTTGCGCGCCGGTTGGGTCGTGCCGGCCGGCCTGCAACTGGAGCTCGTCGCCCTTCCCGCGGCGGCCCTGGAGCCCGCCCTGCGCGCCGGCGATCTCGCCGGCGCGCTGGTGCATCCGCTCATCTACAGCCGCCTGCGCACCACGCTGGAAGTGATGCCGGGCATTGGCCTGGCCAGCGACGGCCCGAATAGCTACGCGGTGCTCCAGAGTCCCACCCGGCCCGACCTCCTGGATGGCCAGACGGTCGCCATCGACCCGAGCGCCCTGGAGAGCCTGGCGCCCGCCCTGCTGGCCGTGCTGGCGCTCCCCTTTTTTGGCGTCACGCTCAGCCAGGCAGCACCCGCCAGCGACGCGCCCCTGGCCGCCCGCTTGCTGGCCGGCGATGCCGCAGTGCAGGCCCGGGCGCCGTGGCTGCGCTACGAGGCGCGCTTCAGCCCCAGCGCGCTCGCGGCCGAGGCGCGCGCCCTGGCCAAAGGCCGGCCGGCGCCCCCGCTCCCGGAGCCACAACCGGACCCCGCCACCGCCGGCTACGCCGAAGATCTCGGGGCCGCCTGGTGGGTGTTCAGCGGCACACCCCTGGTCTGGGCGCTCGGCGTCCTGCGCACGAGCCTGCTGGAGCGCCCAGACGCCGTGGTGAGCCTGGTGCGCGCTTTCCAGCAGAGCCGGACGGCCGCGCGCGAGCAGGCAGCCACCGTCCGCGCCGCGGCCGCCGCCCAGGCCGGCATCCCCGAGCCGGCTGTCCAGGCGATCTTCGATCGTCAGACGGTCGAGATCGGGGCGCCGGAGCAAGGGGGCCTGGCCGCGTTTTATCGCCTGACCGGCCGCCTGCATCTCACCTGATCGCATCCCGGGCCCTCATTCTTCGCGGGCCGGCGGCGGGGCCCCCGCGTCGATCGGCCGGTCGCCCACCGTATAGAGCCGCCCGCCCAGGTGGTGGAGCAGCCGGCCGGCCTCGTTTTCCGGAAGCCACTGCTCGGCGAAGGCGGCCTCGTCGGCCCAGGCGGCGAGCACCTCGGCCACGAAGAGCGTGTGGTCGCCCTGGTCGCTGCGGCCGACCACGCCACATTCCAGGTGGGCCACACATTCGTCGATCCAGGGCGCCTCGACCTGCCGCGCCGATAGGGCGTGCAGCCCCGTTTCCGCGAACTTATCATGGTCCGCCCCCGAGACCGTCCCGCAATGCTGGACCTCGCGCAGCAGCCCGGCATGGGGCACATTGATCGTAAATTCGTCACTGTGCGTGATGAGATCGTGTAAGTGGCGCAGCGGCTCGACGGCGATCGCCACCAGGGGGGGATCGCCGCTCAGCGGCATGGCCCAGGCCAGGGTGCTGACGTCGGCATGGCCTTTGACCTGCGCCGTTACCAGGACGACCGGCCCCGGCCCCAGCACCCGGTGGATGAAATGGCGTGGAATGGCTCGTTTCATCGATCCGCCCCCTCCAGCTTTGTCCCCAATTATGTTAAGCCAATTATATGTCGGATTGCCTGGTCCCGCAAGGGGGCCGGCCGATCCGCAGGGCGATTCTGGTGGTATAATAAAGAGTGGGAGCTTATTCCCGGCAGGAGAGTCTTATGCGCTGCCCATTTTGCGGGGTGCCGAACCGGCCCGGCATGGCGTTTTGCTACGACTGTGGCGAATCTCTGGATGACACGCCGCCGCCGGGCCCCGTTGGCGTGGCCCGCCCGCTCCCCCGCCCGACCCGGCGGCCGCGCGCGTCCTGGGAGCTGCTCCTGGGCCTGGGGCTGTTGCTGCTGATCGCCGTCGTGGCGGTGGTCGACGGCTGGCAGGAAGCGCAGCGCACCGAGCAGGCCCATTTCTACCGCCAGGGCCAGGATGCGCAGGCTGCCGGGGACCTGGTCCGCGCGGTGGCGGCCTACCGGCAGGCCGGGCCCTACCGCGACGCGCCGGCGCTCTATGCCCGGCTCGCGCCGCAGGTCATCGCCCTGGGCACCGCGTATAACGCAGGGGTGCGCCTGGCCCAGGCGGGCGCCTGGTGGGACGCCGCCCATGCCCTCCGCCAGGCCGCCGATATCCAGATCTCCTATCAGGATGTCCTCACCCGTTTGCACGCGGCCCTGGTCCAGACCGGTCCGCTCTTTTATCGCGCCCCCGCGCCCGACGGCACGCAAGCGCTCTGGTGGGCCGACGCCGATGGGCGCAATGTCCACCGCCTGCCATCCGGCAGCGCCTCGGAGCTCGTCGCCCTCTCGCCCGATGATCGCTGGGCCGTCTATAGCTATGGCCCGGCCGCCACCGCGGGAAGCGACCGGGACGGTCCCTTCCTCCTCGACCGGACCAGTGGCCACCTGACGTCCCTCGGCGCGAAGTATATGAGCGTGCAGGGCCCGCTGCGGGTGCGCTTCCGTGGCGACAGCCAGGGCTTCTGGTGGAGCTTCGACAACCAGGCCTTTTATTATGACCTGGTGGCCGGGCACGGCGGGCCGCTGAGCGATCTGCCCGCCGCCTTCGACCCGGGCCAGGGCCGGCTGGCGCTCAACCGGTTTATGGCGGGCGATACGAGCGGGCTGCATAGTCGCCTGCTGTTGAGCGATCCCTGGGGCCAGAATCGCACCCCGCTGGTCGATGCGCCCGGGGAATTCGCGGATGTGAGCTTCAGCGACGACGGCCGCTACCTGCTTTATACCCAGATCGGGCCGGCGCTGCCCGGCCCGGGCGGCCACCTGATGGTCACCAACACCCTCATCCTGCGCGATTTGGCCGATCTGGCGGCCCCGCCCGCCGTCGTCTACGCGGGCCCGACCACCGTCGACGGCGGGCCGGCGGCTGCGGTGCAGGGCTGCTTTGTGCCCGGCACCACTCACGTGCTGGTGCTCCAGACCACGCCCAGCCAATGGCGCTTGTGGCGGTGGGACGCCGGCCGGGCCGCTATCCCGCTCGCGGCGGGCGCGACCCAGGCGAGTCCTGTCACGAGCGGCCAGTTGCTGGCGGTGCCCGGGGGCAGTTGGCTGGCCGCCGGCTGGCCCACGCCCGACGGCTCCACGCGCCTGCGCCTCCTCAGCCTGGCGGGCGGTCCCCCGGTCGAGGCGGGCGCGGCCGGGCGCTGGTGGGCCTTCTCGCCGGATGGGCAGCTGGCGGTTGAAGCACAGCCCGCCTCGAACCTGCGAGGCGGCGATCGCCTGGCCAGCCTGGCCAGCCTGGTCGGCCTGGGCGGCGCCCAGGCCGGGAAGCCGGGGGCGCCATTCGTGCCGATCACGCTCTCTCCGGCGCCGGCCGGGGATGGCGTGGCCTTTACCCGCGATAGCAGCCGGCTGCTGGTACTGAATCCGCCCGGCCAGCCGCCTGGTCTCTATGCGCTGCGGCTTGACGGCAGCGACCCCGTCTTGATCACGCACGCGGCCAGCGCCTTCTGGACCGGGCGCCCGCTCGCCCGCCCGCTCTTTAGCCCGCCGGCCGCTGAAACGAAGTCCTGAGTGGAAAGTCCTGAGTTACAAGTGCGGAGGCTCGATTTTGGATTTTGGATTTTCGATTTTGGATGGGGAGACGCGGGATTAGGGATCAGGGACCAAGGACCAGCCAACTCAAAACTCAAAACTCAAAACTCGTCCTGACCGCTGACCGCTGATTGCTGATTGCTGATTGCTGACGATGCATTGCCCCTATTGCCGGACGCCGAATCAGGTCTATGCCGGGTTCTGCGTGGAATGCGGCGAGAGCCTGGCTGGCGGCGCTTCCGGCCCGGAACCAGCGGCCGGGGCTGGCACGGCCGGTTGCATACGCAGCGGGCCCGGCCGGTCCGCCGAGGGTCGGGCAGGCGCCCGCCCCCGCGGACCGGCCATCCTGGCGGCCGGCCTGGTGCTGATCCTGGTGGCGGTGGCGGTGGGCGACATTCTGTGGGAGCAGGCCCACGCCGCCACCTACCATGCCGGCCGGGCCGCCGAAGCCGCGCAGCACTGGGACCAGGCCGCGGCGGCCTATGGGGCGGCCGGGGACTACCGCGATGCGGCCGCCCGCCTGCGGGGCGCCCAGGCGCAACTGGTCGCTCGCGACCGCTTCTATGCCCTGGGCCAGGCCGCCGCCCGCCAGCAGGACTGGGCGGCGGCGCGGCGCGCCTTTGCCCAGGCCGCCGCCGTCGAGCCCGACTTTGGCGATCTCCCCGCCCGGCTCGCCGAGGCCGGCCGCGAAGCCGGACGGATGGCTATGGCCGGATTGATCTACCGCCGGCGGAATCCGCCGGCGGCCGGGCTCTACCTGCAAGGCCCCCTCGATCACCCCGCCACGGCGCTGCCCGGCAGCGATGGCGAGAGCCAGGTGCTGGCCTTTGCCCCGGATGGGCAGGCGGTGGTCTATGATGGGCCGCGCCCGGGGGCCGGGCGGCGCCTTTACCTGTCCGTCCTGGCCCCGGCCGCGGGCCAGGTGCGCGAGATGCGGTTGTTGCCCGCCGGCCTGGCGCTGAACGGCTGGGGGCTCTTTTGCCCGGGCGGCTTCTGGTGGTTCAGCGACGCGACCACGGACGTGGCTTATTATGATCTCCTCCACGCCCGGCTGACCCTGGTGCCGGTCCCGGCCCCCCGGCAGCTCCTGCGCGCGGACCCGGTTCAGGGCCGGCTGCTGTTCGCCGATCCGTACATGCAGGCCGGCCACCCGCGCAGCCGCCTGGTGCTGACCGGGGTCGACGGCGCCGGCGCCCGCCTCGTGGCCGATAGCCCCGGCCTGGTCCGCAGCGCCGAGCTGAGCCCGGACGGCAAGTGGCTGGCCTACAGCCGGGAAGAAGTGGGGGCCATGCGCATCTATGGCTACCCCGATGTCGACTGGGCCGGATTCGCCTGGCAGGCGGGGCGCGACGATGCCCGCACCACCAGCCTGATCCTCCGCGGGCTGGGGCCGGACGGCGGCCCGTTCGCCACCGCTCCGGGTCTGCGGTTGGATGGGGAGCGGATGCTGGATCACCTGGTGTTGCCGGACGACGCGCCGGCCGGCGGCGCGATTACCGCGCGTTTCGTGCCGGGCCGGGCCGCGACGCTGGTCGCCGACCGCAGCGATCGCAACGGCCGCGTGGCCACCGTGTACGAGCTAGCCACCGGCCTGGAGACGGCGTTCTGGCTCGACGCCGCGCCCGCGGCCAACCTGGCGGGTCCCTTTTTTTCGCCCCGCGGCGGCTACTTGCTGGTGGAAGAAGGCGGGGTGGGGGGGCTCCGGCTGCTGGCCCAGGACCTGGCCGCGCTGCCGGCCAGCCGCGGCCAGGTGGTGCCCATCCAGGCGCCGGCCGGCAGCCAGGTCCTGGGCCAGGTGGCGCTGCACGACGATTACGTGCTTTACCTGATCGAGCGCGCGGCGCCGCAGCACGGCCGCGCCGACTACGCGCTCTATAGCGTGCCCCTCACGCCCGGCGCGGCCCCGCCGCCCCCGGTTCGGCTCTTCGCCGCCATCTACAGTCCCGGCTTCCTGAACGAGCCGAGCATCACCCTGGCGCCCAATGGCACCGTCGTGGCCTACGTCCAGCCCGACGGCACGCTGGTCGGCGTGCCGCTCGACGGCGCCCCGCCCCTGCCCCTCGCCGCCGACGTGCTCCAGGTCTGGTCGCCTCGGCCGTGACGAGGGGTCGGGGGTCGGGGGTCGGGACGAGGAAGCAGTAGGTCGGGCGACAGAGGTAGCGACCTACCCGTCCTGATCCCCGATCCCTGACCTCCGACCCCTTGTCTGAGGTAGCGACCTACTCGTCCTGATCCCCGATCCCTAACCCCCGACCCCTTGTCTACGGATTGACGAGCGCCGCGACGGCGCGGCGGGCCCAGAGGCCCCCGGGGTCCAGGTCCTGGGCGGCGGTCAGGGCCGGCCGTGCCCCGGGGTCGCCGAGCGCCTGGAGCACCATCCCCAGGTGATATTGGGCCGCGGGCAGCCGGGGGTCGGCGGCCACCGCCCGCTCTAGCGCGGCCCGGGCGGCAGAGTCGTCGCCGCAAAGGTGCTGGGCCCAGCCGGCGGCGTCATACTCGGCCGCGCCGGGATGGCGGGCGACCGCGCGTTGGGCCGGCGCCACGGCCGGGGGGCAGGGGTGGTTCGCCGTCCCCGCGACGAAGTAAAATTGGGCCAGCAGCAGGGAGCTGTTCAGGGCGCGATCCTCGGCCCCGGCCCGCCCGGTGGCTTCCTGGGCGATCTGCTGCTGCTCGGCCGCCTGGTACTCGGCTTCCGCCGTATCATACATCCCTTGCTCCTGCGCCCAGTGGGCCAGGTCGAGGTGGGCCACTACGCTGGCCGGATCGCCCGCCAGCACCGTGTCCAGCAGGGATCGGGCCTCGGCCCAGCGCCGCTGGGTGATGAGCAGCCGCGCGAGCAGGTGCCGCGCCAGGTCGCGCGTCGGGTCCAGGCGGATGGCGGTGTGGTAGCTGGCCTCGGCGTCGGCCGCCGCGCCCTGGCGCTCCTGCGCCAGCCCCAGGTAGGCCGCAGCATCGGCCAGGGTGGGATCGGCGGCGCGGGCCTGCTCCAGGAGGGCCGCGGCCTGGGGCCAGGCGGCCAGCTCGGCCAGGGCCTGGCCCCAGTAGAGGGCGACCACGCCCCCGCCCCGGGCCTGGAGCGGCCCGGCCGCCTGGAGATCGGCTTGCAGCCGGGGAATGGCCTCCGCGAGTTCGGCGGGCGGGATTCCTTCGTCCAGGCCCGCCCCGGTCAGGTGGAGGTCCGGCCGGGCCGCCAGGGCCGCATCGATCGGTAGGGCCGCCTGAGCCGCGGCGAGCGCGTGCGCCGCAGCGCCCGGGTCGCGGGCCACCGTGCTTTCCGCCTGCCGCAGCCACGCCGCGGCGGTGTACGGGTCATGGGGGGCTGCCGGCAGGCGGGTCAGCAGGGCAAAATCGGCGGCGGCTTCCGGCGCCCCGGTATGCCAGCGCAGCTCCGCCAGGTGCCAGAGGGCGGCGCGGCGGAGGGCCAACGCCGGGCCGGCCGATCCGCCGGGGGTGCGTAACGGGGCCGCGAGGGCCGCCAGGCCGGC
>DATGEF010000838.1:0-4639 GCA_035310405.1 Chloroflexia bacterium
AGATCCGGGTCTTCGCGCGGTCCCAGCTCCTCCCAGTCTTCCCGCGCCCCGGCGTGGGCGCCCACCGCCACCGGTGCGGCAACGGACTCCGTGTGCCCGTTGCTGGCCGGGGCGGGGCCCTCGGCATGCCCATTGGCCGGCCGGGCTTCGGCCCGGGCACCGGGGCCGCCAGGAGCGCCGGCGCCCACCAGCACCTGGGCCGGCGCCTCAAAGCGCGCGAGCGCCAGGGCGTGTTGGGCGGGCACGGGCACCGCCGGGAGCGTGAGCGGCATGGCCCGCACGGGGGCCGGCGCCGGGGCGGGCCGCGGGCTGAACAGGCGGCGCCAGTCGTCCAGCGCGGCCCACCAGGGGAACTGCCGCAGGGTCAGCGCCAGGTAGGTAAAGCCGATCAGCAGGAAGAGGCCCCAGAGGACCAGGAAATCCGACAGATCGGTATGGGGCATGTCCGGGGTGATCGTCTTGATCTCGTTGTAGAAGGGCTTGAAGCTCGCCAGGAAGAGCGCATAGCAGGCCACACCCACCCCGGCGGCCAGCCCGAGCCCAACCAGCGCGGCCAGCGCCGTGGCCAGCCGCACGCTGGCCCGGCGGGCCGTATGGCTGCTGTAGGCGGTCAGCACGGCCACGAACAGCGCGCCGAAAAGCACGAGCAGGTAGACCGGGAAGTCCCAGGAGTTGACGGCGAACAGGGTGCCCAGGGCCAGCGCCAGGGTGGCGAAGCGCAGGGCGCCGTCGATCGGCGAGGCGCCCCAGAGCCGGTGCCCGGCCTCCCACGCGGTGCGGATGAACGGGCGATCGGGCGCGGCCAGGGTCCCGGGCGCGGGCACGGCGGGGACGGGCGCGTCCGTGAAGCGGGCCGGCAGTGCCACGAACAGCGGCCAGCGCCAGGCGCCGAGCAGCAGGTTGAAGATCAGCCCGAGCGCCAGCAAGCTCACCGTCAGGTCGATCAGGTGCGGGTGCAGGTCGGCGAACAGGAAGCTCCAATAGGGGAATTCATTGATTGTGTCCGGGATGATGCGGCTCGCCCCCCACCAGTCGAAGCTCGTATAGTGCTGGCTAATATCCGCCACCCCACCAAAATGGTTCAGCGCCGACACCACGTCCTGCTGGAGCGCCGGCAGCTTCATGCTGAGGAACTGGAGCCCGAAGCTCAGGTTGCCGATGCCGACCAGCAGCACGGCCCCGACCAGGCCCCAGCCGAACGCCGTCGCGGACGTCCCCTGCCAGCCCCGCGCCCGCTGCATGGCGGCCACGGCGTTATAGACGATGCTCGTCGCCCCCAGCACGGTGAGGCCGTAGAGCAGCGGGATCGCCAGGTTGAAGCCGATGGCCGAGGGCACGCCGATCAGCTTGATCACCGTGCCGAGCAGGAAGTAGCCGTAATAGTAGTAGTTGATCGTGCCGCCGCCGAAGAAGGGATCGCCGGGGGGCATCCAGGGGCTGCGCAACACGGCGTTCAGGAAGCCGAACTCCATCGGCTTCTCGCCGCCGTTCCAGGGCTGCCAGAGGTCGGGGTCGAGCATGCGGACGCCCACGAAGAGGGCGAAGGCGACCAGGAAGAGGACCTCCCAGCCGAGGATCAGCCCGCGGTGGGCCACCATATACGCGCGCAGCTCACCGCCGAAGCGCCGCCAGACCAGGGCCGCACTGCCGGCCAGGATGGCGATGGCCCCCAGGATGCTCCAGACGGTGAACGGCAGCCAATGGAGGCTGGCCGCCATCCAGACCATCCAGGCCACCAGCACCAGGCCCAGGGTTTTGCTCAAGGGGTAGCCGCGGTCCGGCAGGCGGCGGCAGATGATCGCCGTCAGCGGCCAGGCCAACAGCCCCAGCACCTCGATCGCGAGCACCCAGAGCCCCAGCGCCACCCATTGGTTCTGCGCCAGCGGGTTCCAGGCAAAATCGCCCAGCGCGAGCTGCTGGCCCGGCGGCTCCGGCAACAGCAGCGACTTATCGTAGGCCTTGGCGTCCGTGTGCTCCAGGTGGCGGACGGCGATCGACGGTTGGTTGATGCTGGTGCCGAACAAGGTGCGCAGATCGTCCTCGCTGAGGCTGCGCACCTTCTTGTAGACGAGCACCCGCGGGTGATCGTAGACGGTAAAGCTCTCGTCGGCGTGGTCGTCGTTGAACGTGATCCCGAGCCAGGTCAGCGCCGGGTAGACTTTCTGATCTTGCAGCGGCAACACCTGGTCGAAGCCGAGCTTGCCGCTCATCAGCAGGTCATAGTAGCGGATCTGCACCGGGTAGCGCCAGGGCAGGCGCGGGATGGAGCCGTAGAGCCGGTTGCTCGCCAGGATGATATAGTCGGCCTGGTTCAACAACCCCTCGATATAGGTAAACTCTTCGGGACTCGATCGATCATCGTACAGGCCCATCGGCAGGTCCTGCCAGCCGCCATTGGGCTCCCCGGGGACGCCCACCGGCAAGGAATCATCCCAGGTTTCGTGGCCGAGCCGGGCGGCGGGGGTCAGGTTATGGGCCATCCAGCGCGAGGCGATCACGCGGGATTCCTCGTGCATGTAGATATTCATGAAGGCGGTGGCCCAGAGCGCGCTGCCGATCACGGCCACCCCGGTGAGCACCGGGAAGGCCCAGCGCCGGGCGAGCAGGCCGGCGGGGACGCGCCGGCGGACGGCCCGCCAGGTTGCCAGGCGTTGGCCGGCGGCCGCACTCCAGACCAGCCCGCGGGCCAGCAGCGCGCCCGCCAGGATGCACATGTACGGCACCAACGGCAACATATAGCGCATCCACTTGGCTTCCAGAATCACGATGGTCAGAAAGTAGGGGATCATGCCGCTGAGCAGCAGGACCTCTGCCGGTCGGCGACGCAGCGCCAGGAAGAAGGCCAGGAACAGCCCGGCCAGGGCCACCAGCCCGGAGGCGGGGCCCATGCCCCACTGGATCAGGTTCTGGAACTCGTAGAGCACCGGCACGGTCCCGATATATTGCCGGGTATAGGGGACATCGGCGAGGCCGCGCTGAATCGCGGCTTCTTCCCCGAGCTGGAACAGGTATTTGCCCTGCTCAGCCCAGGCCTGCACGGGACCCAATTGGAAAAAGGTGTTGCCGGTGATCGTATCGCTGGCATTGAGGCTGATATGCAGCCCCGAGTCGAGCACGCCAAACGGATCGCCCAGCGTGAAGCCGATCAGGGTCATCACCCCGGCCAGGACCAAAAGTAAGAAGGCCCGCCCCGCGCCGCCGTTTCCGGAGGCCAGGCGTTCGGCCCGTGTCGCGGGCTCTAGCCCATAGGGGTCGTCGAGGTGGGACGGCGGCCCCAGCATGCGGGTGCGCGTCCGGTAGGCCACCCGCAACACGAGGGCGACGACAATCAGGAGCGCCAGGGGGGCGACGCTGACCTTGCAGGCTAGCGCAAACCCCAGACACAGCCCGGCGAGCGCGGCCGCCCAGGCCCGCCGATTCTGCATCAGCACGACCGTAAAATAAAGCGCCGCGGTCAGGAAGGTGACGAGATAGGGCTCGGCAATAAAAAAGTGCGCAATCTGGATCTGAGTCACGGCCAGGGCGGAGAACGTCGCCGCCAATAAGCCGGCCGTGCGGCCGTAGAGCCGGCGCCCAATCAGAAAGACCAGCAACACCGTGATCAGATCAAATAGGCCGGAGACGCTCCGCCCCAGGACCGTGAGCTTGTCCCAGGCCAGGAGCTCGGGCTTGTTTTGCACCTTGGCCAGCGTGGCGGCGACGGCCTTCACGATATAGAGCGGCATCGCCCCATAGTGATACGCCTGGCCGTTGATCCGGGGATTGAGCGGGCTGTGCGCCGGGTCGAGCAACACACTCAGGGGCGTCCCGTCGGGGATATTCACCCGGTCGACGGCGACACTGCCGACAAACCGCTCATCGGGATGCTGGAACGTGCCCTGGTCGAAATTCGCGTCGAAGAGCCGCATGAAGCCGGCGACCAGTAACACGGGGACCAACAGCAGATAAGTCCAGTTTTTCCGCAACAATGACAAGGTCAGCTCCTCGCGAGTAGGCCAGTGGTACGCCTCGGCCGCAAGCGACCGCAGGCCAATTGTACCATGTTCCGCGCCAAGGCTGCAACTAGGGCGCCTGCCGCGTCGCCGCCCAGGGCTGGCGCACCGCCGTGGCGAACAGAGCATCCCACTCGGCGGCCGTGAGGCGCCGTTGCCGCGCGAAGAGGTGGACCGGGGGGTGATCGTACTCGCCGAAGGTGTCGTCGATCCCCAGCCCGTCATCCGGGATCGCGATCCCCAGCAGGGTGGGGTAGGCGGTCGCGGTGTAGACCGGGGCGAAGCCGAGCTGGCCACTATAGAGCAGGTCATAGTAGCGGATCTGCACCGGGTAGCGCCAGGGCAGGTGCGGCACGGTATGCTGCACCCGCGGGCTGCCCACCAGCAGGTAGTCGACTGCCGCCAGGTGGGCACGCAGCAGCGCTGATTCCTCGGCCGGCGGGTGGTCGGCCAATAAGTCAAACCAGGCCACCGGGTAGACCGTCTCGGGCGCCGGGTATCCGGGCAGCTTGCGCGGCATCGGGTCGTCCCCCGCCTCCAGCCCGATCGTGCGCCCGGCCGGCACCTGGGCATAGATCCACCGCGACGCCTGCACGCGCGTGTGCTCGACGCTATAGATCGCGCTGAACGCCAGCGCCGCCGCCCCC
>DATGEF010000839.1:0-6257 GCA_035310405.1 Chloroflexia bacterium
GAGAAGTCGAAGAAGATCTGGAAAGCGAAGGCATAGACGGCGATCCAGGCGTCGAGGGTGCCCAAATTGAGCGGGTGGTCGAATCCCAGGTTGGCGATCGGCGCCAGGTTATCGGCCAGCACGACCTTCTTGAACAGGCCGCGCAGGATCAGCTCCAGGCCCGCGCCGGCCAGCGCCGGGTCGAAGCGGGGATAGGCCTCGAGCTGGTGGACGAAAGCCTGGTAGCGCTTGATCGGGCCGGCGATCTGGGTGGGGAAAAAGGCGGCGAACAGGGCGAACTGGATGAAATTGCGCACCGGCGGGTCGCCGCGCCAGACGTCGACGACGTAGTGGATGAACTCGAAGGTGAAGAACGAGATGCCGAGCGGCAGCAGGATATTGGCGGTCGGGAAGTCGAGGCCGGCGGCGCGCGCGGTGCCGAGGAAGAAATTGGCGTATTTGAAATAGGCCAGCACCCCGAGGTCGGTGGCCACCGCGAGCGCCAACCAGGCCGCTTGGCGCCGGCGCGCGAGGAGCCAGCCAAAGCCATAGTTCACCACGGTTAAGCCGAGGATCAGGGCCAGGTAGACGGGGATCCAGTTCATATAGAACAGATAACTGGCGACCAGCAGGAGCGGGTAGCGAAGCCGGCGCGGGACCGCCCAGTACAGGGCGAGCACGAGGGGCAAGAAGAAGGCGTAATAGACGCTGTTGAATAACATCTAGCGGGCCGGCGTCAGGCCTTGGACGGCCTGCTCGGCGGCCTCGGCCTCGGCGGCAGTGGCCGGCGCGGTCGTGTAGCGAATGGAGTCGTAGAGCGCCGTGAGCTGCCCCAGCGGTGGCCCCGCCTCCGGCAGCACGCTTTGCAGGGCCGGCAAAACTTCGCCGGCCGTCTGGCTCGGCAGGCGGCGCACGCCCCGGGCCGCGGCCAGCGTGAGCGCTTTACGGTAGGCTTTCCGCACCCGGACGGTGTAGCGGTAAGCCGGGTTGCCCAGCAGCGCCTGGAGCGGATCGGGCACGGCACCATCCGGCCGCCGCGCCGGCTTCAGGGACTGGAGCAGGGTCCCCCAGTCGAGCAGGGATTCGCGATCGCCGCCGGAGAGGGCGCGGCGATCGCGATCCGCGTTACGCAAGACGGCGCGGGCCACCAGCGCGACAACGATCAAAACCACGGCCAGGCCCAGCAGGCCGAGCAGGGTCGCGTCGGGGCGGCCGCCGCTGCCGGGTTGCTGCTGGATATCCAGCGCCAGTTTTCTGAGGCCGCCGGTTAGGGACGGGGCGGGCGTGCCGGGCGGCGGCTGCACCCGGAACCCGCCGAACACGAAATCCAGGATAGCGAAGACGACCAGGGCAATGGCCTCGAAGACGGAGACGAGCACCAGCCCGAGCACCTGGACCACGGTCGCCAACGGGGCAAAGAGGGCCGCCATGATATCCGGGCCGAACAGGCCGCCGGCGAGCAGACCCAGGGCCAGCACGCCGCCGATCAGGCTCGACGAAAAAACAAACCAGCGGATGCTGAGCAGCTGATGGCTGCGCGTGCCTTCCAGGCGGGAGCGGGCCAGAGCCATGGCCCAGAGCCCGACGACGAAAATCAGGAACAGGTCCCGAGTCAGCACCGGGGTCACGAACCCGGTGGCCGGGAAGACGCCGACGACGACATACGCGAGGAAGACGAACAAGATCCGCGCGAAGCGGGTGTAAATCTTACTCAGGTCGGGGATTTTGCCCGCGATGGCCTGGCGCCAGATATACGCCCCGGCCAGGAAGAGCGCCCCCACGCCGAGGCCACTGCCCCCCGACCGCGTGACGTCATGCAGGAAGGTGCCGAGGTCCCCCCGGTCGCCCAACACATAGGGGAGGCCGAGCTCGACCCAGATCAGGCCGGCGATCCCGGTGCCGGCGCCGAGCGCATGCACCAGCGTGGCCGCGGCGCCGGTCAGGCCCTGGCGATCGCCCCACCAGACCAGGCCATAGGCCAGCAGGGCCAGGAGCACGAGGGGCCAGAGCGCGATCTGGGGCGTGCCATCGGGGTGCTGTCCGCCGAGCAAGGCGAGCAACGGGTGCAGGGCGAGCACGTCCAGGATGGTCACCGAGCCGCCCAGCAGCTCGGACGGGACGTCGCTCCCGCGCACCGGCTGACGCGCGCGGGCCACGCCGGCCAGGCCGGGGGCCCTCATCGCCGGCGCTCCAGACCCACCGGGTGCCCGAGGGCCGCGGCGCCCGACGGCAACTCCTCGGCCGCGGCGGCCGGATCGGCGGGCGCCACGCCGGCCAGGGATCGGCCGGGCATATAGCGGCGCAGATCGGTCATTTGCGGCGCGCGCAGATAGTCGGCCGCGCGGGGCGGCGGCAGGTGGTAGAGGAGCAGGCGCGGCAGGGGCGCCGGGCGCTCGTCGCCGAGGGCGCAAACGACGACGCGCTGGCCGCGCTCGCGCAGGCGCAGCAGCGCGCTGCGGATGTCGTCGCTCAGGATGGCGCTGATCACCACAATGGTGCTGCCGATGGGGAGGCTTTGGGTGCCGGTGCGCAAGATCTCGGTGAAGCCCCGCACGGGGTAGATGACCATGCGGGCGAGCCCTTCCAACAGGCGGATCAGCTGCTCGGGGCTGTGGCTCGGCGCGATATGCACGGCCTCGCCGCCATCGGCGGCCGGGGCGTTGGAGTGGAGGCCGAAGCTCCACTGCTGGCCCGCCGCATAGCGGGCCAACGAGGCGGCCACGACGATGGCCCACTCGGCCTGGACTGCGTCCACTCCTTCGTACACGTGCGTCCAGGTCTCAATGTTCAGGAAGAGCATGATCGTGTGCGCGGTGGTCGAATCGTAGACCCGGACCTGCAATTGCTGGGTGCGCGCGGTGGCCTTCCAGTGGACGCGCTTGAAGGGGTCCTCGGGCCGGTATTCGCGGACTCCGGCCGTGCGCAAAGGGTCCTCTAACAGCTGGCGGTGGGCGCGCAGGTCGCCGAACGGGTGGCGCGGCGGCAGCCCGAGGGCGGGCAGATCGAGCAGCTTGGGGTAGACATAGAGCCGCGCCGGCACCGGCTGTTGCGCTTCGCGCGTAAACAGCCCAAACATGTCACCCGAGCGCAAGGTCACCGTCTGGAACTGGTAGAGCCCCCGGGCCCGGCACCCGAGCTCATAATGCCAATGCACGCGCTCAAACCAGCGCATGGCCGTGGTATGCCCGAATAGGATCTCGCGGGGCATGGCGAGCACTTCGGGCACATGCGCGGCGAACTCCAGTTGCTTGGGGAAGACCTCATCCGCCTCCAGCCAGGAGAGGGGCAGCAGCTTGAAATTGGTGAGGGTCACGTCCAGGCCCACCGATTCGCCCCAGAAGAGGTGGTCCTCGGCGAAGCGCCGCTCGTAGGTGACGTTCGCCAGGCAGGCCTTCTGCCAGCCCCAGGCGATCAGCAGTGTGACGCTGCCGAGCACGCCGATACTGACCAGGGTCAGCTGGCGAAACAGGACGCCCAGAATCAGCAAAGTGAGCGCAACATAGAAGTAGCGCTGGCCGTAAAGCATAGGGCCATTATAGCATAAAGTCGGATCAGACCAGGAACCGGCCCCCCTCATAGAAGGCCGCGCCGTCGACGGTGATCCGGCCCGCCCGCATGTCGGCGACCATATCCCAATGGAGGGCCGATTGATTCTGGCCGCCCGTGGTGGCGTAGCTCTGGCCCAGAGCACAATGGATGGTGCCGGCCATCTTCTCGTCGAAGAGCACATTGCGCGTAAACCGATCGACGCCCCGATTGGTGCCGATCGCGAATTCGCCCAGCCGCCGGGCCCCCGCGTCCAGGTCGAGCATGGCGGCCAGGAAGTCGGCCCCCGCCCCCGCGGTGAAGCGCTCCACCCGCCCATCCTTGAACCAGAGCTGCACGTCGTCGACCACGCGCCCCTGATAGATCGCGGGATAGGTATAGTGAATGTGGCCGTTCACGCTGTCCTCGACCGGGCCGGTGTAGATCTCGCCGGAGGGGAAATTGTTGTGGCCGTCGGAATTAATAAAGGTGCGGCCGGCGATGCTCAGGGTCAGATCGATCGCCGGGCTCTCGACATGGACCGTCCGCTTGCCCTGCAGCCAGTCGACCAGGTGTTGTTGCTGGTCGTGCAGCGCGCGCCACTCGGCGGCCGGATCGGGCGCGTCGAGCATGCACGCGCGGAAGACGAAATCGGCGTACGCAGCCAGGCTCATACCGGCCTCCTGCGCATGGGCCGCCGTGGGGAAGAGGGTGCTGCTGATCGGGCGGCCTTCCTGCATCCAGACGAAGGACTTGCTGGCCCCCCGCAGGCCGCGCTGGTACTGCGCCAGCCGGGCGGGCGCGAGGTCCGTGGTCGCCCGGGTGTTGGCCTCGGCCCGGATCGTCAGCAGCGCGTCGAAGCTGTCCCAGAGGGTGCGGCTGAAAGGCGGGACGTACTGGAGCTGCGCATCGCTGCCGGTCGCGAGCAACACATCGGCCAGTTCCGGCAGGGTCAAATGGGTGCTCGGGAAGGCCCCCGCGCGGAGCACCTCGCGATAGACCGCCGTAATCAGCGGCGCGGCCAACGGGGTGCTGCTGATACAGACCTGCCAGCCCGGCTGCACGCCGAGCGAATAATGAACCAGCACCTCCGCCATTTTCTGGACCCGCGGATCCTCTAACATGGAGCACCTCCCGGAACAACTGCCGGCGCGGCCACGCTACGCTGCATCCCCCAGTGACTGGCCCGGCCGGGGGGCCGCATCCCGGCCGGGCCAGTCACTACACGGAAATGCGGGCGGCCCTACGGCTTGTGGGACTCGGCGTGGGCCGTGGTGCCGTGCTCGTGGGCGGTAGTGCTGTGCTGATGGGCCTTGGTCGCGTGCTCTCGGGCGGTCTCGTGATCGCCGGCCTCGTGATGCACGGCGGCCAGGTGGTGGTGCTTGGCAGCTTCGTGATGGGCCTCGGCGGCCTTCAGGTGATGCTCGGTTGCTTTATGTTTGGTTGCCATGGTGCGTGTCTCCTCCTTGAGTGGTGGCTATGGGCAGTCCACAGCGTTTCTTAGCAAGAAACAGGCCCTGCGCGGGAAGTCGCCCGCCCCCCACGCATGTCTTTCGCGCGCCAAAGCGTTATAATAGAGCAGCCCGGTCGAGACGCGGCGGAGGACCCGATGAGTGCATTACAGCGCTTTGAAAATTTCATGGAGCGGATGCTGGAGGGCTCGTTCACCCGGCTGTTCCGCAGCAGCGTCCAGCCCGCCGAGGTGGCCCGGCGGATCGAGCGCGCCATGGAAACCAATATCACGGCCAGTATCGGCCACCAGTATACGCCGAACGAGTTCCAGGTGCGGCTGCATCCTGAGGACTTCAAGACCTTCGAGCCGTACCTCCCGCGCATGGTGCGCGAGATGGCCAGCTTCGTGCGCGAGACGGCGCAGGAGCGCGGCTGGGAGCTGATCCCGCCGCCCCGGGTGACGATCCGCGGCGACGCTGCGGTGCCGCGGCACGCCATCGAGGTGGACAGCCGGCTCGTCACCACCGCCAGCCCGGGCGGCGCGCCGGAAGATATCGGCTACCAACCGACCGCCGCCATGCCGATCATGAAGCCGCGCCCCCGGCCGGCCGCCGGCCCGCCGCGGGGGCCGGTCGCGCCCCCCGCCCAGCCGGCCGCCGCAGTGCGTCTGCTCGCCGGCGAACAGGCCGGGAGCGTGATCCCGCTGACGGGCGCGCTGATCGGCTTGGGCCGCGAGCTCGACAACGACATCGTCGTGGAGGACAGCCGGGTGTCGCGCCACCATGCCCGGATCGTGTTCCAGCACCACCGCTACGCGGTCAGCGATCTCGACAGCACGAACGGCACGTTCGTCAACGGCCAGCGGGTGGCTACCTGTGTCCTGGCGGCCAACGACCGTATCTCGCTGGGCGGTTTTGAGTTACAATTTGTGTTATGAGCCAGATCACTAACCTACCCTTTGATATCGTCGTCTTTCTGATGCGGCTGGCCTTTGTCTTCCTGCTCTACTTCTTCGTCTTCCAGGTCACGCGGGCGCTGACCCGCGACCTGCGGCAGGTCAAGCCGGCCACAGCAGCGCCCAGCCTCTACGGCCGGCTGGTGGTTGTCACCCCGGGCAGCACCGGGCTGGCGCCCGGCACCAGCTTTAACCTGGAGCCGATCACCAGCATCGGCCGCCGGATGACGAACACGGTGGTGTTGGACGACAACTTCATCTCCGGAGAGCACGCCTTACTCACCTGGCGCGACGGGCGCTGGTGGGCCGAGGACTACCGCAGCACCAACGGCACGTTGCTCAACGG
>DATGEF010000840.1:0-10379 GCA_035310405.1 Chloroflexia bacterium
GGCCCTGACAACCCGCTATAGCAGCGGATTAAGGGAGCCAAAACACGCCGGGTAGGGAGTGATCCAGGCTGGCCTGGCTGGCCAGCGAGCCGGGTCAGGGTTACGCCGGGCGGCTGATCATCCGCTGCGATCTGGAGAGCATAATCCTGTATGGATCGCGGAGCGACGCCCCCTGCCCGGCGCATAACCTGGGCCCCTTGAGCAGGTGGTGGGCGGGCGCGTTGCCGAGGGCGGTGGCGTGGCTGAAGATATCTAAACCCCGGCAGACCACCAGGCCCCAGCCAGCCGCGCGATCCAGGCCTACGAACAGGATGCTGCTCATAGGCCAGGTAGGGGCGATGTAGCGTCAGGGGCTATTCATTGTCGGCGGCTCGCCCGGTAGCCTGGTCACCAGGACCTGCGCCCCACCGGAGCGTAGGCATGAATCTACGGTTGGGGAGCGGCTACTGATTCCTCTCCCCGGAGGGGAGAGGTTAGGTGAGGGGGGAAAGCCGCCCCATCGACCCCTCTGCTTCCGACAATGAATAGCCCCTGGATGTAGCGTGCGCCTGATTGACTACTGCGCAGCCCGCGGGGTATAATATGGCTAGCAATGACGGGTTTTCTTCTCTGCGCCCCCAACTCATCGATCCCGCCACCTCGCTTTGCTGAACTGTTGTCTACGCCGCAGGAGGTCCGCTCATGGATTGGCTCCAGCTGTCACACCAGGCGCTAAATTACCTGCCGTCGGTGGTGATGCTACTGGTTATCACCGGCTATCTCCTCAGCAGCCCGCATAAATCCCGCTCCACCTGGCTGCTGGGCGGCTATTTGGCCATGCTGACGCTCAATTCGCTCGGCTTTTTCCTGCGCTGGGCCGTCTATGCGCCGCTGTCGGCGTACACCGAGATCCTGACCACCGGCTCGCTGTTCCTCAGCTTCGTGTTCTTGATCCAGTTCGCCTACGCTTTCCCCCGCCCGCATGACCGCTGGGAGTCGCGGATCGTGCTGGTGATCTCGGCCGGGCTCGCTTTGGTTTATCTCGGCTATCGGGTCGCAGTGGCCCTGGTCAGCGAGCCGCTGGTGCAAGCCAGCACTGATCGCTTCCAGTTATATTACCTGCTGGGCGCGAACCCCACTGTCGATCAAGTGGTCCAAACTATTGCCAGCGGCACCCCCTGGTTCACCAATCTTTCGTATTTGTGGGCGATCGTGGTCTTGTTCCGCCAGGCGGTGCGCCTTTCCGAGGAACGCGGCCCGGCCGCGGGGCTGCGCGGGCGCCTGGGCCGCCTGCTAGGGACCCTCGTGCGCCCGATCGGTCGAGAGGCCCGGGCGGCCCAGGCCTTCGGCCTGTTTGTCATCGCCCTGATGATCATGTCGGCCACCTTCGCCGGGCCGTCCGGACTCTTCGCCAGCCTGCTGCCCGCTATTGCCACCCTGCTGCCCACCGGCACCTACCAGAGCCTCCTGCTGCTCATCAACCTGGTCTTCGCCCTCGTCTATATCGACAATTCCCCGGAGCCGTCCAGCTTCCGGGTCAAGCTGGTCGGCATGTCGCTGGTGACCATCCTGGTGGCCCTGGGCCTGGTCAGCACATCCACGCTCGATCTGCAGGAAACGGCCTACGATCAGCAACGGCTGGCCGAGGTCGCCAACGTCCAGAACCTGCTGCAGACCGGGAAGCTGACCAATGTCCCCCCCGCGGTTGCCTATATCGCCAGCCGGCCCCTGGCTGGGGGCACCTACGCGGCCAGCTATACGCCCGTCTACACGCACGATACCCAGTTTCGCGCCCAGAACCTGATCGCCAACGACGCGCAGTTCAAAGCCTATTTCACGACCTGGAACGCCGTAGCCCTGATCCGGCAAAAGCCCGACCTCACCGTCGCCGACGCGCGCAAACAGGCGGCCGCCGCCCTGGAGAAGAAAGCCCCGGTCCAGGGGAAGCGCAGCTACCGCAGTGGCTATAGCATCCCCACGCCCTACGTGACCTACAGTTTTGCCGTCAGCCCCACGCTGTACGAAGTGGGTTACAGTTATCCCGCGTATCGCAGCTTTATCGAGCAGACGACGGACCCCCTGGCGCTGTATATCCTCGGGGCGACCGGCCTGATCTTGCTGATCTTCCCGCTGTTCTTCGGCGCCAGCCTGGTGCGCCCGCTGAATAAGCTCCGGGACGGCGTGACCCGCGTCAACGCCGGCGACCTGAGCGTGGTGGTGCCGGTGCAAGTCGAGGACGAGATCGGCTTCCTGTCGCGCTCGTTCAACGGCATGGTCGCCTCGTTGCACACGGCCAACGAGAAGCTCCAGAGCTATGCCGACGATCTGCGCGCGGCCAACGAGCAGCTGCAGGTCTACGCCACCGATCTGCAGACCAAGAACGAAGAGCTGAAGCAGCTCGACAAGCTCAAGGATGACTTCCTGGCCAATACCTCGCACGAGCTGCGCACGCCGCTCAACGGCATCATCGGCATTGCCGAGTCGCTCATCGACGGCGTCGCCGGGCCGCTGAACCCGGGCCAGCTCCAGAACCTGAGCCTGGTGGCCTCCAGCGGCCGGCGCCTGTCCAGCCTGGTCAACGACATCCTCGACTTTTCCAAGATGCGCGAGCACGACCTGGTGTTGCAGAGCAAGCCGCTGAACATGTATCGCCTCGCCGACGAGGTGCTGACGCTCTCTCGGGCGCTGCTGGGCGGCAAGCCGGTCGAATTGCGCAACGAGATCGACCCGGCGGTCCCCGCCGTGGAAGCCGATGAGAACCGGGTGCAGCAGATCCTCTATAATCTGGTCGGCAACGGGGTGAAGTTCACGGCGCAGGGCAGCGTGACGCTGACGGCGGCCGTGGCCGATGGCCGCCTGGCGATCACGGTGGCCGACACCGGGATCGGCATCCCGGCCGATAAGCTGGACCGTATCTTTGGCGCCTTCGAGCAGGCCGACGGCTCGACGGCCCGTGAGTACGGCGGCACCGGGCTGGGCCTGGCCGTGACCAAGCAGCTGGTCGAGCTCCATGGCGGGCAGGTGCTCGTCGAGTCCACGCCGGGCCAGGGCTCGCGCTTCACCTTTACCTTGCCGCTGTCCGACGGCGTGGCCGCGCCCGTCTCGGTCGGGCCGGCGGATCAACAGGTCGCCAAGATCCGCGATCTGGAGCCGGTCCTGGGCCCGACCCGCGAGCTGGTCGTCGCGGCCGAGGCGGCCCCCGCGGAGACCCCGACGCGCGCGGCGGCGCCGGCCGCGACCACGGTGGCGGTGGCGGTGGCCCCGGCGCCAGCAGCCCCGGACGGCGCCGACGATATGTTCAACATCCTGGTGGTCGACGACGAGCCGGTGAACCTGCAGGTGCTCGCCAACCACCTGGCCTTGCAGCGCTATACCGTGACCCAGGCCAGCAACGGCCCCGAAGCCCTGGCCGCGATCAGCAACGGCCTGAAGCCGGACCTGGTGCTGCTCGACATCATGATGCCGCGCATGTCCGGCTACGAGGTCTGCGAGCGCCTGCGCGAAAGCTTCCCGCCCAACGAGCTGCCGGTGATCATGCTGACGGCGAAAAACCAGGTCGCCGACCTGGTCGAAGGCTTTGGCTCGGGGGCGAACGATTACCTGACCAAGCCCTTTTCCAAGACGGAGCTGCTGGCGCGTATGCAAACCCATCTCCGCCTGGCCAAGATCAACGTCGCCTATGGGCGCTTCGTGCCCACCGAGTTTCTCCACCTGCTGGGCCAGGAAAGCATCGTCGACGTCCGGCTGGGCGACCAGGTGCAGCTGGAGATGACGGTCTTGTTTGCCGATATCCGCGCCTTCAACACGTTGTCCGCTCGCATGAGCCCCGAGGAGAACTTCCTGTTCCTCAACAGCTATCTCAGCCAGGTGAGCCCGGTGATCCGCGAGTATGGCGGCTTTATCGACAAATATATCGGCGATACGATCATGGCCCTCTTCCCCCGCGGGGTGGACCAGGCGCTGCAGGCCGCGGTCGCCATGCGCCAGGCCGTGATCCGCTTCAATGCGCGCCGGCGCGCGGCGGGCCAGCCGACGATCCGCGTCGGCATCGGCCTGCACACTGGCCGCCTGATGCTCGGCACGGTCGGCGAATCGGCGCGCATGGACAGCACGGTGGTCTCGGCCGCGGTCAACACGGCCGCGCGCCTGGAAGCGCTGACCGCCCGCTATGATGCGGGCCTGATCATCAGCGAGGCGTCGGTGCGCGGGCTCGCGACCCCGGAGGCCTATGCGCTGCGCTCGCTGGGCTTTGTGCAGACCACCGGGAAGCAGGACACGCTCACCATCTACGAAGTCCTGGACGGCGAGGGGGCCGAGATCCGCGCCCGCAAAGCCCAAACGAAAGCCGTCTTTGAAGCCGGGCTGCAGAGCTATCAAAACGGCGCCTTCGCGGACGCCTGCGAGCGCTTTACGGAGGTCATCCGCGCCAACCCGGCGGACGGGCCGGCGCGCCTGTTTATGCAGCGCGCGGCCACCCTCTGGGCGCAAGGCGCCCCGGCAGACTGGTCGGGCGCCGAGATCCTGGAGGCCGAAGAATAGGCCGGCCGGCCCAATCGCGCCGCGCGCTTACGTGGATTCGGGGGGGTCGTCCATCTGCTGGCGCAGGCTCAGCGGGCGCATATCCGTCCAAACGGTGGCGATGTAGGCCAGGCATTCGGCTTTGGTCCCCGTTTTGCCGTCGTCGCGCCAGCCGAGCGGATTCTCCCGCTCGGCCGGCCAGATCGAATACTGCTCTTCGTGGTTGACGACCACCTTATAGATCGTCGGATCGTCCTCGTCGGGGGGATTCATTACGGCTCCTTCCGGCCTCCCGGCCTCACATCCTCGGCGGCCCGCCGTTCTACGGTCCACCTGCCTGCGTTATTATAGCACCTTGCCGGAGGCCCCCGCCATGCCCGATGAAGCTCAATTGCACGCCGCGATCGCCGCGCTCGCGGCCCAGCGCGCCGTGCTGGGCGATGCCGTCGTGGAGGCTAGCATCGCCGCCCTCCAGGCCCAACTCGCCACCCTGCCCCCCGCCGTCGGCCCGTCCGGTCCGCCCGACCAACGCAAACTCGTCACCGTCCTCTTCGCCGACGTGGCGGGGTTCACCGCCTGGGCCGCTCAGCACGATGCCGAGGATGTCCATGCCCTCATGAACTCCCTCTGGGCGCGCCTCGATGCCATCCTACTGGACCACGGGGGCCATATTGACAAGCATATCGGCGATGCCGTGATGGCGATCTTCGGCACGCCGGTGGCCCATGAGGACGATGCGGCGCGGGCCTGTCGGGCGGCCCTGGCGCTGCAGGCGACGTTCACGACCTGGGCCGCCGCGCCGGGGCAGCCGGCCGTGGCGCTACGGATCGGGATCCACAGCGGACCGGTAGTGCTGGGGACGGTGGGCGCGGGGGCCGAGTTCACGGCGATGGGCGACACGGTCAATCTCGCGAGTCGCTTAGAGCACAGCGCGCCGGTGGGCGGGGTGCTGATTTCGCAGGCGACCTACCGGCAGGTGCGCGGGCAATTCGATGTGGTCGCCCAACCCCCCTTGACGGTGAAAGGCAAGCCGGCCCCCCTCCAGACCTACTATCTGGAACGCGCCCGGCCCCGCCCGTTCCAGGTCGGGACCCGCGGCGTGGACGGCATGGCGACCCTGATGATCGGGCGCGACGCGGAGCTAGCCGCCTTGCAAACCGCGTTCCGGGCGGTGGTGGCCCCGGGCGGGCAGGCCCAGGCGGTAACGATCTGGGGTGAGGCGGGCCTGGGCAAGACCCGGCTGCTGACCGAGTTCCTGCATTGGGTCGACCTCCAGCCGGAGCGGGTCTGGTACCTGCGGGGCACCGGGCAGGAGGCGACCGCCGGGGTGCCCTACAACGTCCTGCGCGACCTGATCACGCAGCGTTTTGCCATCGCCGAGAGCGATCCCCTGACGGTGGCCCGGGCCAAGTTGGACACGGCGGTGGCGGCGATCCTCGGTGCCGCCGGGGCCGAAGCCGCCGCCTTTATCGGCCACCTGATCGGCCTGGACTATCACACCCACCCCTCTCTGCGGGGTATCCTGGACGATCCGCGGCAGATCCGGGGCCGGGCGTTCCACGCGCTGGCCCGGCTGGTGGGGGCGCAGGCGGCGCACCAGCCGATCCTGCTGGTGGGGGAGGATCTGCACTGGGCCGACAGTGGGTCCTTAGAGGGGTTGGAGTATCTGCTGCGCGAGTGCCGCGCCGTGCCCCTGCTGCTGATCGGGGCGGCGCGCCCCGATCTGGCGGCGCAGCACGTGACCTGGAAGAGGGCGGGCGATCTGCATCTGGAACCGTTGGGCACCGCTGCGGAGCGGCAGTTGGTGCGGGCGTTGTTGGGGCGGCTGCCCGTGATCCCGCCGGAGTTAGAAGATCTGGTGGTGGCGCGCGCGGGGGGCAACCCGTTCTATGCCGAAGAGATCGTCAATATGCTGGTGGACGAGGGCGTGCTGCGGGCGGGCGACGCGGCCTGGCGGGTCGTGAGCGCGCAGGTGCCGACACGGGCGGTGCCGGCGACGCTGGTCGAAGTGATCCAGGCGCGCGTGGATCGGCTATCGGCAGCCGAGCAGGCGGTGGTGCGGCGCGCGGCGGTGGTCGGCATGACGTTCTGGGACGGGGTGGTGGCCCATCTCGGGGGGGCCGCCGCTGCCGGGGGGGCAGTGCTGGAGCGGTTGCAGGGGCGGGCGTGGGTGTACCCGCTGCCCGCGACGGCGTTCGCCGGGGAGCGCGAATATCAGTTCAAGCACGCGGTGCTCCAGGCGGTGGTGTACGAAGGGGTCTTGAAACGGGAGCGCCAGGCGTGGCACCGCGGGGTGGCCGCGTGGTTGGTCGCACGCAGCGGCGAGCGGGCGACCGAATGGGCCGGCGTGATCGCCGAGCACTATGCGGCCGGGGGGGCGGCGGACACGGCGGGCGCGTGGTATGTGCGCGCGGGCGATGCGGCGGCGGCGGCGTTCGCCGCGGGAGCGGCGCAGGCCTACTACGAGGCGGCGCTGGGGCAGTGGTCCGCGGCGGGAGTGGCCGAAGCCCCGCGTTTCGAGGTGTTGCTGGGGCTGGGCCAGGCGCTGCTCCAGCAAGCCCAATACCCGGCCGCTGCCGCCCGTTACCGGGAGGTGATTGCCGGCGCGCAGGCGGCCCGCGACGGGCGACAGGAGGCGGCGGGGTGGAATGGCCTGGCGGATGTGCAGGACCGGCAGGGCCACTATGAGGAGATGCAAGCGAGTGGATCGGCGGCGGTCGCGGCGGCCCAGGCGGCCGGGGCGGCCGCCGAGGAAGCGGCAGGCTGGCATAACCAAGGGTGGGGGGCGTACTTTCAGGGGGATCTGGGGGCCGCCCAGGGGTGGGGCGAACGCGGGGTCGCGCAGAGCCGCGCGGCCGGGACGCGGCAGGCCGAAGCCGGCAGCTTGATGTTGCTCGGCGCGATCGCCAGCCAGCAGGGGCGGGGGGCCGCCTCGGACGCGGCCTTTGGCGAGGTGTTAGCGATTCGCCGGGCCCTGGGAGATCGCAACGGGGAAGCGGGGGTGCTGAACAATCTGGGGGTGGGGGCAGCGGCGCGGGGGGAGTATGACGCCGCCGTGGCCTATTATCGGCAGGGCCTGGCGATCGCGGCGGAGATTGGCGAGCGCGGGAAGGCCTTGCTGTTGCAAAGCAATCTCGCGGAGACGCTCGCCGGGCAAGAAACCTATGTGGAGGCGGAAGCCCAGTTGCAGGCCGTGATTGCCGAAGCCGAAGGCATGGGCGGGACGGGCTTTTTGGCGGGCCTCTATGGGGCGCTCGCCGTGGTCATGCTCGGGCTGGGGCGGGTCGCCGAGGCGGCCGCGTGGGCGGTGCGGGAGCGGGCGCGCGGCGTCGAGCAGGGGCAGCGGGAATGCGTGGCCGAGGCCTGGCGGGTGTTGGGCCAGGTGGCGGCGCAGGGGCATCCCGTGACGGTCGCCGGCCAATCGTGGCCCGCCGCCGCCTGTTTCGCTGAGAGCCTGCGCCTCTACGCCGAGATGGGGATGCCGGGCGAGGTGGCGCGGACGCAGCGGGCCTGGGCGCGCTATGAATTGGCCCAGGGTTCGCTGGAGGCGGGGGCGGCCCGCTGGGCGGCGGCCCGCGCGGCGTTCCTGGCCCTGGGGATGCCGGCCGAACTGGCCCGCATGGACACCGATCCCCAGCGGCCCGATCCAAATGAGCTAGCAGAGGGGGAGCTATGGCAAGTCTAGATCGTCGTATGGTGGCTGTGGCTGCTACGGTGGGCGGGATGCTGATATGCCTTCTGGTGTTGCTGCCGGAAGTCGCTGAAGCGTCGTTCTGCTCCCCTCATGGGGATTCCCTACAGAACGCTCCGATTGTTTTCAGTGGTCGCGCGGTCAGCGTCAAGCTCGCAATTCATGATCCGTCGGGGGCGCTGGTCAACAAGCTAGTCCCGAACGCTGCGGTCGATCAAATAGTGCAGTTCACGGTGAGGGATGTCTGGAGAGGGGGTGTGGGCGCGGCGGTCGTCGTCCGATCCGGCGATTGGGCCTCCAGGGATTGCGGAGTGGGCAACTGCGGCTATACGTTCGCGGCAGACAAGAGCTACCTGGTCTTTGCCTATCAAGGTGACTGGGGGGGACCCGCACCCGCCGGTTACACTTACGCGGTCACGCCGTCGGCCCCGGTAGTGACGGACAAGTGCTCCCGGACCGAGCTTCTTTCTCAGGCGAGCGCCGACCTCGCGGCGTTGGGGCCGGGGCGCGTACCCGTCACCGGGGCCGGTCCATCCGGCGCGCGGGAAGGATTGATTCCTCTCGCGCTGGTTGCTCTCACAGCGGTCGCGCTCGGTGTTATGTTGCGTCGTCGCGCCTGGTGACATCCACCAAAGAGGCTCTGTTATGGAAGAGTCACCCGGACAACACCTGCGCCGGGACGTGTATCTGGCGGCCCTGCGCGATAGCCTGCAACTGCTGCCCTTGGCCGAGGAGGTCGCCGGACAAGGTGGGCTGCACCTGCGGGTGCTCTTCCAGCCGACCTTCCACGACACGGCGGCGCTCACGCTGCATTTGTGGGAGGCGGTGGGGCGGGTGGAGATGGTCGTGCCGTCCGCCGCGCTGGAGCAGTGGGCCGGGCAGCAGAGCCTGCGCCCGGACACGGCTACTCCCCCGCCGCCGGGTGGGTTGACCAGCGCCGAGGCCCCGGTGCTCGCCCCGGCGGGGCAGGCGTTCCGGGCGGCAGTGGCGGACCTCCCCCTGACGGCGCTCCAGGCCCGGCGCTGGACCGATGCGCGCGACGGGATGGAGGCCGACGGCGAGGTCGTCGAGGACGGCTATCGCGGCAGCTTCGCGGCCTGGAGTCCGACCCCCGCCCGGAACCCGGAAGCGTATCGGCTCTGCCGAGCGCTCTTGGACCTGGGCTTGGCCTGTCTGCCGGATGCCCGCAGCCAGACGGTCCTGACGGCGCTGCACAGCTATCTGCATGAGGACTGATCTCGTCAACGACCCCCCGCTAAAGCGCTATGGGCACCTCCGTCACCATCGGGCCCGCCATCCGGCAAGCTAACGCTTGCCACTCCTCCGGCGCCAGTACCGTGCTGCAGGGCAGGTCGCCCGCCACCCGCGCCGGCTACGAGCCTGGCAATCCGGGCAACGCGCCGGGGCCGGGGTGCTGCCCAAGGGTAAACTCCGCGCAGAATCCGCTGGGGCGTGTACACCATGCCCCAAAGGCGCGACGTCGGCGGGCGGGGCCGGACGGCAGTCGGTGGACGGATGGGCCTCCCGCCCTCGGCGACCGATCACACCTGGCAACGGATTCTTCGCTGCGCTCAGAATGACATATTCTTTAACACCTTCGTTAACTATTTACATCACAGGTTGATTAGTTGGACTCCATAGGGTCTCAGACCCGCTCCTACTCCGGCCGAGTTGCTCTCAAGATGGAGCGCATCGGCCTGCGTAAGCGCACGGCCGTCTCAGACCCGCTCCTACTCCGGCCGAGTTGCTCTCGGCGGCTGATGGTCGCGCGGATGGGGCCGCGCGCCGCAGCGCGGTCAGTCACTCACCCACCCCTATTATGAAATCTTCCTATTAAATTCGGTATCGCGTGCGGCTGGCTGTACCGATTTAATTCGGAAACATTCATTATAGGGGGTGGGTGAGTGACTGACCGACCGGGACCAGGAGGGTGTTCTTGCCGCCCGCGCGATCCCACGCGATGCCGATAGCCAGCCCCCCATCCGCGCCGCCAGGCATGGGGTCGCGCACCGGTCACCCACGGTCACCCACCGGTCAACCACGGTCAGTCATGCCCGAGTCCCCCGTCGGCGTAGTCAGTCAGTCACCCACCCCCTATTTATAGGCTAATCGTTTATCACATCTCAGGCGGGGCGCCCGATGACGGCGCCCCGGCCTCGTTCTTGCTGGGACGGTGGGTATGATGAGCTTA
>DATGEF010000841.1:0-3191 GCA_035310405.1 Chloroflexia bacterium
CGTCTATGGGGGGGCCGCCCAGGCCTACGGCACGACGGCGGCCTACCTGGCCTGGCGACCCCTCTGGCGGGCCTTTTTCGGTCTGGACGGGGCCGATCCCCCGGCGACCCAGGCGCAGACCGTGGCGCAGGCCATCCAGCAGCTGGCCCCGGCCCTGGCTGAGCGCCTCCCCTTGCTGGGCGTAGTGCTCGGCCTGGACCTGCCGGATACGCCGTTGACCGCGCAATTTGATGCCCGCTTACGGAAAAGCTCGCTGGAGGCCCTGCTGGTCGATTGCCTGCGCGCGCAGGCCCTGGCGTCCACGCCCGTGCTGCTGGTGCTGGAGGATTGCCACTGGCTGGACCCGCTGTCCCAGGATCTGCTGGAGGCCCTCAGCCGCGCCATCCCGGCCCTCCCGGTGCTGCTCTTGCCGGCCAGCCGGCCGCCCGATCCCGGCGCCCCGGCCCTGTTGCGGCGCCTGGCGGCGCTGGCCCATTATAGCGATCTCCCGCTCGGGGCCATCGCGGCGGCCGATGCGGCCGCCCTGGTGCAGTTACACCTCGGCACGCTTTACCCATCCATCCCCGCTGGGGTTGTCGACACCCTGGTGGCCCGGGCGGCCGGCAACCCTTTTTACCTGGAAGAATTGCTGGCCTACCTGGCCTCCCGCCCCCGCGAGCTGCAAGATCCCCTGAGCCTGGCGGCCATGGAATGGCCAGCCAGCTTGCAGAGCGTCATCCTCGCGCGCATCGACCAATTGAGCGAGTCGCAGCGCCGGACGTTGAAAGTGGCCAGCGTCATTGGACGCCAGTTCCAGGCGCCCCAGCTCTGGGGTGCCTACCCGGAGCTGGGGCCGGTCGCGGTCGTGCAGGCCGACCTGGCTGTGCTCGATCAGGTGGACCTGACCCCGCTGGACGTACCGGTGCCGGAGCCCACCTATCTCTTCAAGCATGTGTTGACGCAGGAAGTAACCTACGCCAGCATCCCGCACCACTTGCGGACCCAGCTGCACGCGCAGCTCGCCGCCTGGCTGGAAGCCGAGGATGCGGGCGCGCTCGATCTGCTGGCCTATCATTATGGCCGGAGCAGCAACCCCGCCAAGCAGCGCGAGTATTACCGCAAGGCCGCCGAAGCCGCCACCGCCGCCTATGCCCATGAGGTGGCGCTGGGCTACTACCGGCAGCTAGTCGCGCTGGTGCCCCTGGCGGAACAGCCCCCCTTATTACTGCAAATGGCGAGGATCACCGAGCTGGTGGGCCAGTGGGCGGCGGCCGAAGCCCTCATCCAACAGGCCCTCCAGATCGCGGAGGATGCCGCCGACGTGTCCCAGCAGGCCCACTGCTGGCACGCCCTGGGGCGGTTATTGGGCCTCAAAGGGAGCCTGGATGCCGCAGTGGCCTGGCTGGACAAGGCACGGACGCGTTTTGTCGCGCTGGACGATCTGCCCGGCCTGGGGCCGGTGCTGCACACGCTGGGGGTGTTGCATGTGCGCCAGAGCCAATACGCCGAAGCCGTTGCCTGTTTTGAGCGGCAGGTGCAGATTGCCCGGCAGTATCAGGATCGCCGTTTGCTCGCCCGGGCCTGGCACGGTCTGGCGAATCTCTATTGGCAGCAAGGCGATTGGACGCTGGCAGAACACTATTACCAGCAAACGCATGCGATCTATGCCGAGTTGGGCGATCGGCTCGAAACCAGCCACGCGCTCGGCAATCTCGGTATTATCTACAAAAACCAGGGCCAGTTTGCCCGGGCGCTGGCCTGCTACGCGGAGGACCTGCGGATCAGCACCGCGATCGGGGCGCGGGAGGGTGCCGGAAGAACCCGGGGCAATATCGGCAATTTGTACGGCCAGCTTGGCGATTTTGAGCGCGCGGTGGGCTATTCGTTCCAACGCCTGCAAATTACTCGCGATCTGGGGGACCCCCGCGGCGCGATGCTCGCGATCGGCAACATCGCGGAAGCCTATTTCTGGCAGGGGCAGCATGCGGCCGCGGGCCGGCTCTATCCGCTGGCGATTGCCCTGGCCCGCGCCCTCCATATCCCGCATTTGCTGTGCGCCTTGCTGACCACCTCGGCGACCGTCTGCTTAGCCGGCGGCTACTATCGTCCGGCCCAGGCTGCGCTCGCCGAAGCTCTGGCGGTGGCTGGCGCCATCCAGCGTGCCGATATCTTACTGGAGGCGCACTGCCTGGACATCCGGGCGCGCACCGCCCTGGGTCAGATGGCCATGATCGACGCCGCAGCGACCCTGGCCGCGTTAGCCCAGGCCGAATCCGAGCCCGCCCGGCAAGCGTTCGTCCAGTACACCCACTGGCAGATCGATCCCACGGCGGCCGCCGCGCGGACGGCCGCCGCGACGCTCTATCGCCGGCTCCATACGGAACGGCCCGAGTATCCCTATGCGGCCCGCTATGCCGAGCTGACCGGCGAGTCCCTGCCCGCGCTCGTCCTGC
Organism: Chloroflexia bacterium; assembly: GCA_035310405.1. Classification (GTDB taxonomy): domain Bacteria; phylum Chloroflexota; class Chloroflexia; order QHBQ01; family JAICKM01; genus JAICKM01. The sequence goes on from DATGEF010000841.1 coordinate 2,433, forward strand.
CCGATCTCCCCGAGTATGTGCTCCATCCCGTTCCGGCGCCCCCCGACGTCGTGTCGTATGCGGAAGCCGTCGCTCACCAGGTGACTCCGGCCGGGCCGGAGCGATCTTAGACCGCCCGATTCCGGTGGCTCTACGGGCCGGGGGTCGGGGTGGCCCGCGGCACGCGGGTGGGCAAGGTGACGCCGGCGGGCAGATCAGTGATCGTGATGTTGGTGGCGCCGATGTTGCTGCCGGAGCGCGTGCCACTCACGGTGATCCGCTGGCCGACTTTGAAGTCGCTGAAGTCGCCCTTGGCGATCTTCAGCACGGTGGTGCCGGAGCCGGTGCTGACGGTGACGTCGGGGCTGTTGGGCACGGTCAGGGTGAGGGTGGTGCCGTCGACCTTGCTGATCGTGCCGCTGGCGCCATTGGGCCCGCCGCCGAAGAACGCGCCGAGTCCGCCCCGGCCGCCGCCCCCGCCGCCCCCGAACTGGCCACCGCCGCCCCCGGCGCCGCCCGTGCCCCCGGCGGCATTGGGGTCAAAGCCGCGCGCACTTAAAAACTGCTGTTGTTGGTTCGCGGCCTGGGCCTGGCCCTGGTTCATGCCCAGGACAAAGGTGCCCGCGGCGATCGCCAGGCCGATGACCAGGCCGATGATGAGGGTAACCATTGGGTTGCGCATATCTCGTTTTCTCCTTACTCAAAACTCAAAACTCAAAACTCAAAACTCAAAACTCAAAACTCGGTACTTATTCGTAGCGCAGGGCGACGATGGGGTCG